>JBCBJE010000535.1:0-4509 GCA_038523735.1 Cyanobacteria bacterium J06626_18
TGAAACCATTGCAGCATCAGCGTTCAACGATAAGACAACGAGTTCCCTATGCCTTCACCTAGTACACCTAATCAAGTCACCAGTTATCCGTATGAAATCACTGGATACGAGTGAGATGCTTTGTACATAAGGATTCTAGTGTTTTAAGACAACTAATAAGTTTAAAGTAAAGATCACCTGCGCTACAGAGGTGACACGTTATCCGACACAATTGCGCCTTGATTCTGGTTCAAACGAATTAGGGACATTTATTCGGTGTGGCTTTGTCTTATTCATCCTAACAACCACCGTCAGTTGTCTGGCGGGCTGGGAGGTGGCGAATCGTAGCTGCGATCGCCACGGGGCAATTTCAATACGTGCAGGAAAGTGAAGATGACTTCCTGTCACTATTTCCGCATCGCTATGACTATATCTATGCACCCCATCCAAAGCCCTCTGATCGTCCTCAATGGCAGACCGAGAGTCGCTATCCCCTCAGCGATCGTCTCTTTCAACAGGGAGCTTATCTATTTGGAGTTCGGTTTGGGCAGCAAACAAACTACTGTCTTCTCGATGTTGATACAGGGAGTGCCTATCATCCCAGTTGTGACCCGTTGGCAATTCAGCGGATTGTTGCAGCCTTGGAGCCAATTGGGCTTGTTAGTTGCGTAGTCTGCACCTCTAGTTATTCCCAGGGGCTTCATCTCTATTTTCCCTTTGAGGATGCTCAGAATTCCTGGTATCTCTCTACCGTAGTCACGAGCCTTCTGGAAAATCAAGGATTCAAGTGTCAGTCCGGTCAGCTTGAGGTTTTTCCCAACCCCAAACTTTACGTTCTGGACGGAACCCCTAATCTCTTTAATGCTCACCGCCTACCGTTGCAAGCAGGTTCTTACTTGCTTAATAGCCAATTCGAACCCATCTTCGGTAGCCACGAAGCGTTCGTGCGGCAGTGGTGTCAGTGTCAGGCTCAAAATGTGGTTGAAGTGTCTGTAGTTGAGCAGGTCCTCAAACAGATTAGGCGGCAACACTATCGGGTCTCAGAACGCGCGGATAAGTTTCTCAATGACCTCAATGCTGAAATTGAACCAGGTTGGACGGGGAAAGGGCAGACTAATTATTTGCTTGGACGCATCACCATGCGTTGCTATATCTTTCACCATGTTTTGCAGGGAGGGACACCGCTCAGTGGCAAAGCATTGGTGGATGAAATTGTTTCTGTAGCCATTTCGCTACCGGGTTATCGCGATTGGTGTGACCACCAGCATGAAATTCGCCAACGAGCCGAGGAATGGGCACGGTGTATTGAAAATAGCCGGTATTTTCCTTACGGGACCCAAAAGGGAAAGTATAAAGCGACGGGAACGGACCTAGACCCGTCTGCTTTGGGCAAAGGCTCCTCTATTACTTGGAACGAGCAGCGATCGCGAACCGCACAAACTAAGATCGAGGCCGCTGTAGCAGAGTTACATGAGCTTAATCAATTGCCAGAGACAGCAACCACCCGCTTCAAAAAACTGCTTACCTACGGTATTGGGGGCAGTACCCTCTACAAGTACAAGGACCTTTGGCATCCTGATCTGTGGAAAACCCCCCAAACCCCCCTTCCTTCACCTGAGGGAGGAGCGTCTGCTACGGCTTCGCCAGCTGTCGCTCCTCATCCTCCAAGCTTATTACCTATCGATGATAGTAATCCCAGCGATGACAGTGCTTTGAGCGATGGCGAAGGGGCTGACAGCGAGGCTGAGGTTCGTAATCAGCAGCGACAAGTATGGCGGCAAACTTTAGCGGACCTCAAAAAACGCCGCGAACAGCAGCAAATCGAGCGGCGATCACGGCAGCAGGTTCACTCAGAGGCGATCGCCCAGGCGAATCAGCAGGTAATGGCTCAGAAGATGCAAGATTATTTGCGATCAGAAGACCCTATTTTGATGAAAGAGGCTCTGAGTTGGTTTATTCAGCAGGAAACCTATCCACCCTGGTCTCTTCCGGCACTTGAATCTGTGGGTCTGTCGGCGCAGGATGAGCGCCGACAGACTCTAGTAGCGGTATTTCAAGCGCTGCTGAGGCTGCAATGGCGACCGGCAGACATTCGCCGTAGTTTGCAGGAAACCTTTGGCCAGGGGGCGATCGCCGAGTTGTCGTTCAAAGAGCTGCATCAGTGGAACGTACTGCTAGGGCAACTGCTCCAGGAAGTAGGTAGAGCAATCGAGATTGCCGATACTATGCAACTCTTTCAGGTGCCCTGACGATTCCCCATGTCTGAAGTCAGGGGCTCCCAGGTCCTTCCCTTACCAACCCTGGATCTGCGGATAGGTCGCATGTTGCAGCGTTGCCATTGCCCCTTCGACACGCTCAACGACCCAATCGCCCAGCGTGTAACCAAAACGGACCAGACTCCTTGATTGCCAGTTGTCATCACTGGCTGTTGATTCAGGAGCACTGGGGAGTTCCGTGTCCGCGATCTCTATAGAAAGATTCTGATCTTTACTAGCGATCGCGGACACCGATTGAGACAACTTCTCCTGTGCCGCCCCCAACAACTTCAATCGAATCGAATTCTCCAGGTCATGAACCGCGTAGACTCTTCCTCGCTTCTGTCCCCGCCTCCCTGGACGACCGATGGAGACAACTTCCAAGCCTAGCCGTTTCATCAGCTTATTGACGATTTCACACGGCGTTTGGTCAGGAGTAATGTGAAACTGCAGCCAGTAGCGAATCTCGTCAACATAGCGAAGGGCCATCTGCTTCAGGGCGATCGCTCTTTTATCCGCGTTGGACCAGGATGTCCCGTCGAGCAGATCCAGTAAGCCCAGCTTGGCAATGATGGCCGCCTTGATGTACGTCTTCGGGAGCCGGTGAGGGGTACGAATCGAACTGGAAAGGATGGACTCCACTCCCGCGCGATCGCTTTGCTTCACCGCCTCCAAGTTCTCGGCGCGGGCCTGCAGCAGGACGCCTTTCCGCATTGCTCCATAATCCTTGCAAAGTGCCTCGTAGCATTCCTCGGCATCATCAAAGGCGACACCTGGAAACTGGTCGCGCCACAGTACTTTAAGAGCGATGATGTGAGCCTCGCGTGAGGATGCCATGCTATCGAGGGTGCGGTGTGCCCAGTCGAGCGTGTGCAATGCTTCAATCCTTGCCTGGGCCATCTCCACTGCGTCCTCTTGCCAGATCTGCTCCTGCGTTAACTGCCACAGGTCTGTTGTCGGCTTATGGGCCTTCAGTACTTCGAGGTGAACCTGATGACCAGAGGCTTCTAGGCGATCGATGAGCGCCACTTGCGCGATCGACTTCTGACTGCCGCTCACGGCGCGGGCCTGCTTTAGATAATCGACAATCGCGACTTCAATTCCTGCCATCGCATGGTCGCCAGTGCTGATGTTAAACAGCCGCGCCAAGGTCGATAGGTTATCGCTTAGACGCTTCTTGATCGCCTTGGGATACCCTAAGGATTCATCGGCTGTTTTGGTGATGAAAGGCTGAATAAAGATGTGGCGGGGCACCGATGGCCGGTACCGACCTAAAAGCTGCAGGTGCGTGTCGGTGCTCAGCGCCGGGAAGTAAGCCCAGACCGCATCAAAATAGGCAGCTTCAGTCGCAACCTTACCTTCAATGGAAACCCCTGATTTAGCACTAGGGGAGAGAATGAGAACATCCGGCTGGTTAATTCGTAGCCACTGGTCAGGGTCTTTGAAAAACAGATTGAACGCTCCCCCCTCATTCGTTTCGGAGTCAATGCGGGTGACTGTGTATTCCTTCTCTAGAATGCGGTCGAGGCGCTTGGCTTCCCGTTGTGAAGCTGTCACAAACAGAATCCGTTGTCCATCGCTGATCGCATCGAGTAGTCGCTTTCGGAACCCCGAGGCTTTGCCCGAGTACACCTGGCACTCCCATGGGATCCCCTGCTTGCGATGGCGGAAACAACGTACGGCCAAGGTGCCGCTGAGACTTTGCCAGAAGCGCACCGCTCGATCCGGGATGCCATCTTCACTCAGGATGATTGAGCCCCCCGAGGCGATCGCGTGTTTCGCCGCACTAGCAATGCGCTCTAGGATGATGGTGTACCGGCTTTTGAGGGTATCGCCCTGACAGATATGCTCGGTGACCTGGTTGCCTTCATCGACGATCAGCACCACCGGCTTTGTCCAGAACCATTCGGGTAGTTTGCCAATAGAGTCAGGGCAAAGGACCAAGCCAGGGTGATCACGAGCAGCTTGCCAAAAATCACGCTGGCTCTGGCCGGTGGTTCCCTGGTCGTGGATATGAAGAATGCCCCAATCCTTAGCCGTTTGCTGACCGAGCGAGTTCAGCGGTGAGAGGACTAGGACATGCTTGTCTTGACCGAGGGCTCTCTGCACCCAGTCGCGACCAATCCGATAGGTTTTCCCAGTGTTCATCGTGGCGTCAATGACGTGAATGGCGCTGGGCGTGAGCGGGGGAAGCGGCGGTAGATATTCGCCTTCGGTTTGGCGCTCAATTGGGAAAGATAGCTGACTGAGGGTTTGAATTTGCCGCTTGTACCAA
>JBCBJE010000536.1:0-4507 GCA_038523735.1 Cyanobacteria bacterium J06626_18
CTCACCTATATTCAGGCAGTGCTTAAGCCACCAGACTTGATCTATTCGCCTGAAGCCGATTTAAGACACTCAATCCAGCGTTTGGCGGTCTTGGGCGGATCGGGGGCAAGTTTTCTGGATGATGTAGCTAAAACCGGAGCCCAGGCTTATCTAACCTCAGACTGCAAGTTTCATCAGTTTCAAGAAGCCCGCGATCGCGGCCTGATTCTTATTGATGCCGGACACTATGCAACCGAACGCCCTGCCTGTATGCGACTGGTGGATAAGCTCAAGCAATTAGGGGCAGACGGAGCGCAATTGAGCGATCGCGACGAGGACTTTCGTCAGTTTTTAGGAACAGCTAAGGAATTGGGAGCAGAGGGTGGAGGGTAAAGGATAAAGAATTCAAAGTGAGGCGTTCAGTTTTTTGTGTAAGGGATCATTTTCCGACAAAGAAAGTAGGGTTTTAGGTAGCTGAGACAGGGTTTGAACACTCCCACAACAAGCAGAAATCTGGTTATCCACTACCCAACTACCTGCCACCCAGCACTCAAGTTCCAAATTCCGTAGAGCTTTACTCTTCTCGCAGAGTATTCCGAATTCACTCCCCCTTCTACACTTCCACCCCTTGCCCCTCCAACTCCCCACTGCCCTGTCTTCCCGAGTTTTTCTCGATTTGGCATTACACTCCGCATGCAAGTTCGATAATCCATCGAATTTTATTTTTGTGTCTTGAGGACGCAAGCATTGGGAATAACTTTGTCAGGGATTAGCGACTATTTCGGCTTCTTTAAGCTGCCTTTAAATACATAATCCGTAATTCTCTTTTAGGCTTGTGAAGTGAGTCAATAAGCAACTAAAGGGTTTAGCTTCTACCTATTTTTTGAACTGTTGAACCCAATTCAGTGGTTCTAACCCGCCTTGTTTAGAGTTGGAGTCAGCAGTTTCGAGCCCCCCATAATCACCCCTCTGATGCCACAGAGGCAAGCATTTGCCTAAATCAGGAGCGGTGGTGGCTCAGTGTGTCTGCCATTTTGGCCGTCCCTGAGCTTGTTTTCTCCAGATGACTTAACGTGACGTTCTCATATTGGACGCGGTTTCAACAGGTGCATATGATGATGCGTAATCTAACTCGATGGGTAACTAGCTGGATTGCTCTCGGCATTTTTTGCCTCGGAATGTTGGGAGTTCCAGCTGATGCGATCGCCCAAGAAACAGCGACCGTCAACTTCGGGCAACTGCCCCTGACCGGAGTTGACGTAACGCGCCCAACTTCGATTCAGTTTGGACCCGATGGTCGCCTCTATATAGCTGAAGTGAATGGCGGCATCAAAGCCTTCACTCTGGCGCTGCAAAATGGTGAATATGTCGCCACTGCCAACGAGACACTGACACTTCCAAGTGGGGGTGGCGTTGTTCAGTCCATTCGCAATCACAATGATGATGGATCGCTTGTCAACAATGGCGGTCGTCTGACTACAGGGCTAGTGGTAACGGGCACCCCGCAAAATCCAGTTCTGTATATCTCCTCGGCGGATCCCCGCCGAGCTAAAAACAAAGATTTCAACCTAGACACCAACTCAGGCATTGTCACCCGTGTCACCTGGACAGGCACTGAATGGGACGCTGTCGATCTCATTCGGGGCTTGCCGCGTTCGGAAGAAAACCACTCCCTCAACGGTATGGTGCTGAGCCCTGATGGCACTAAGCTTTACCTGACGGTGGGTGGCAACACCAACAACGGTGCGCCTTCCGAACTATTTGCCTACACGTCGGAGTATGCTCTCTCCAGCACAGTGGTTGAGATTGACCTGACTGATATTAACAGTCGGCCCATCTTGACCGATGCTGACGCGGGTCGGATGGGTCCTCAACTGCTTACACGACAGTATGTCTATGATTTGCCGACCTTAGACGACCCAACCGTTGACAACGTGACTGACGGCGTCGGTGAAGACGCTGCTGGCATGGATGAGGATGGCCCCTGGGGCGGTAAAGACGGCTTCAACCAAACAATTCTGCCTGCTGATGCGCCGCTGCGAATTTATCTCGATGGCCTCCGCAACAATTACGACCTGGCGCTGACAGAAGCTGGCAAACTCTACACCGTCGACAATGGATCTAACTCCGGTGGCGGGGGAGCGCCTATTTTCGTGAACGACGAAGTCACGAATGAGCCCAACGATGTCAGCCCCAACAATGTTCCAGAGCCAGTATTTCTTCTGGAGGAGGGCGGCTATTATGGTCACCCTGTTCCGGTACGCGCCAATCAGGACTTAGCGTGGACCGTCTATGACGATACGGGCAATCCCGACGCATCCCTGACTCCTAGCAGCACGGCTGACATTGCGGCCCGGGTGCCCAGTTCGGTCAACCTCCAAGACGGTTTTGTTATTGACCCTAGTAAGTTCACAGATGATCCGGCACGCTTGGCTTTGAGTGCCGTGCGGATTGAACCTGAGAGTCCTGAAAGCAGTGCCTTGGTTAATTTAGGCTCTTCGAGTAATGGTCTGGCTGAATACACTGCCGATGCCTTCAACGGTCTGCTGCGTGGAGCCCTGATGGTGACTCAGTTCAATGGCAATGTAACGCTAGTGAACCTGAGTGCGGATGGCACCGCAGTCGAGCCTCTTACAACGCCGGGTAGCGACGGTGTAAGGGGAACTGCCGATGATGGCATGGTGGATGATGACGGTGTCATGCCTCTGGTCACGGGGCAATCCCTCCCGCTTGATGTGACCATGGGGCCCGATGGCACCATCTGGGTGGCCGAGTTTGGTGGCGGTGACAATGGCCGCATCAACGTCTTTGCACCCTCTGACATTGAGCTACCCCCCAACCTGGACGTAGACAACGACGGCATTCTCAACGCTGAAGATCCGTTCATTCGGGATGCCAGCAACGGTAGTGCAGTAGCCCTGACTCCAGGCCAAACCCTACTGTGGGATTTTGACGAAGATTTGGATGGTAACCTACCCGGACCCGGTGGTTACGGCGGCGGTTTGACTGGCGTAATGGTCGATGGGGTAACGGACTTCGAGCAGTTTTTCCAGGAGCCTTCGACATTGTCAGGGCAAACCATCAAGCTCGATAATGTCAAGTTCATCACAGCGTTGGGTGGCGGTACCACCGTAGTCGAGAACGTCTCCAATGGGGATCCACTGACGACCAGCAACAGTGGCGAGTACCTCTTCCAAACGGGACTCACGGTTGATCCCACAGTCGATGACTTTACAGTCAAATGGGCTGTCTTTAATCCCTCTGCTGAGCTTAGTGGACCGTCGCAGCAAATTGGTGGCTACATTGGCACCGGGGATCAGAGCAATTACCTCAAAATTGTGGGCGTTCATCATCCCGACGGTGAAATCCAGGTTGTTCTCGAAAATAATGACGTTGATCAGGTATCGACGTTTATGCAGGCAGATGACCTGTTCACCGTACCAGCTCTGCAGCAAATCTTCTTTGAGCTGGCGGTTGATCCCGAGGCAGCTACTGCAGTACCGACGATCACCTATCAAACCGGTGGCGGCGATACCAAGACCATGTCTGGCTCCGCTATTGATTTGAGTGGGACGGCTGTTTTGGATGCCATCTTGGGCAACCACACCGTGCAGGGACAGCCAACGGGCCTCGCAGTGGGGCTGATTGCCTCTAACGTTGACCAGCCTGCTGGAAATACTTTCCAGGCTATCTTCAACGACATTGAGGTCACGGCACCCCTGAATCCCACCCTGACGATCGCGGATATCACCGTCAATGAAGCCGATGGGAACGCTGACTTCACAGTAAATCTGTCCGCTGGTGCAACCGATGAGGTAACCGTGGACTATGCCACCACCGACGGTACGGCAACAGAGGGCAGCGACTATACCGCTAACAGCGGCACCCTAACCTTTGACACCGCAACATCCACACAGACGGTTACAGTTGGCATTCTCAATGACGAGGAAATCGAGGGCGACCACGACTTCCAGCTCAATCTGAGCAACGCGATCGCGGCCAAAATTAGCGATGGTACGGCCACAGCTACGATTCAGGATGACGACAGCAACGTTCTTTACCGCGTGGATGTGGGCGGCACAGGCATTGTGGCTCCCGATGGCGATTTGGTCTGGAGTGCAGATACCCCCGCCAATCCATCACCGCATCGCGTAGGCACGGGCGGTAATCGCATCTACACTTCCAACAACAGCGTGGATTTGAACAGTCCCACCCTGCCTGTGGGAGCCCAAACTCAGTCAATTTTCCAGACCGTACGTTACGACCCCAAGGCTGCTGACAATATGGCGTGGGCGTTTGAGGTCGAGCCCGGTAGTGAAGTTGAGGTCAAACTCTACTTCTCGGAATGGTGGACTGATACAGTGGGCGATCGCGTTTTTGATGTGGCCGTTGAAGGTGCTGTGCCAACTGTCTTTGATGAGATTGACTTGGTCGAACTGGCCGGTGGTCGCCGGGTCGGCTATGGACTCTCCCACGCCCTCGCAGTCACCGACGGCACCCTGAATCTAGAATTCCTTCACGGGGCTGC
>JBCBJE010000537.1:0-4480 GCA_038523735.1 Cyanobacteria bacterium J06626_18
CCCTCCTTGGGAAGGAGGGATTAAGGGAGGTCTAGCCGGATTTGAACGCCCCGACCCAGATGTGCATACACGATAGGGAGCTATGGCGTATACAAGCCCTTATCGCTTTCCTTTACGAATGCGAGAATACAGTCTCCCTCTCTAGCAAGGAAAGACTCAGGGAGGTCTAGCCGGATTTTGAACGCCTCAACCCAGATGTGTATACACGATAGAAGGCTAGGAAAATAGGACTATGGCGTACAGATAAGCCTTCAGATGATTCAGAAGCATCATGGAGGTCCCCGTTGCTCCCTTTTACGAATATAAGAACACAGTCTCCTTCCTCAGCAAGGAGAGATTCAGGGAGGTCTGCAAGAGGTTTGAACTCGGCGCGATATGAAGGCGCACATCCGGTTCGAGATGTGTGTACAGGTCAGGTGAGAGGGCAGGGATGATTTTCTACCAGAAGAAAATCCAGGAAAACCCAATCAAAACCACGTATGTCATGTCGAGCGGAGTGAAACGCAGTCGAGACATCTCGGTTTTTCGCGATCGATGGAGATTCCACCCTAAGGGAAGCCGCGTAGCGTCTACGTTGCGCTTCGCTCCCCTCGGAATGACATTTTAGATATTTCTCTCAACAGAGAATCATCCCTAGGGACTCAGGGAGGTGTAGCAGGATTTTGAACGCCCCGACCAATATGTGTGCACACGCCAGGGTAGGGTGATGGGGGTTGGAGCGATCGCTGAATGGGACATACAATTCGGCTTCTCAAATAACGAAAAACAAACATATATCACCTTGAAACCATCCTCAATGTTTATTGATATTGATTTCGCCAACTGAAACAACATTGAGGATTGGGAAGCTATATTTAGAGCGAAATAGTGTTAGAAACAATTTATCTTGTTTAAGGTTGATTTATTAGATGAATGTCGTTCTTACCGTTATTGATTATTTATTCGGATCCATAATTATGAAGAGAGCTATAGAACTTTATGTCGGTCGATTCTAAAGTTTTTTAACTGTTTTCCTGCGAAATTGTGTGATGAAAACCTGATAACTGAAAAGAAGCTCTTGTGCTCGTAGGAGTCGATTATCTCAACTGAGATGATGCTTCCTGCGAGGAAAGCTGTCTTAAGTGCGACAGCTTTTTTGGTTGACCAAGGAGATTACTCAGGTAAGAAAGAGCTCTTGCTTTCTTCTCGTTTGCAGACAAACACTGTTGCTTCGATGCCCGCTTTGGCTTTGCCTGCGGGCTTTCTTCATACGGAGGAGTGGTATTAAAGGCAGAAGGGTGAAGGCAGAAGGATGAGTTGAACTTAGATCTTGCAGTTGAGTTTACGTCACCTGGTTTGGCCCCCCTGCCCCCCAAATTTGGGGGGTTCTGAGGCTTAAGTTCCTGCCCCCTCCAACCTCCCCCAATTTTGGGGGAGACCCATCGTTCCCTCCCCAGAATTGGGGAGGGGTAGGGAGGGGCGGGGGATTTAGGGGGCAAATGCAGAGTGCTGATGTACCCGTGCAAGATCTCAGTTGAATCCTCTGTTTGAGGAGTTTTTGAGATTCTAACTGTCTTAGCCCTACTGCGATCGCGATAAATACAGATGTGTGTCTACCCAATGCATGTTCATTTCATTTGCTTTGGAGACGATACCTAATGAATATTTTTGACGGCCCATCGAATAATGGGCCCGTTGTTGGAAGTGAGTCGGCATTGACCCCGATTGAGGCAAGTGCCGATTTGTCTGGTTTAGACCGGAATGCCGCCGCTGCCCCCGTCGGGCAGACGATTCGGTTTGAAGCTGAGGCACTAGACTTAGAAAATTTTCGGCTGGAAGCGACGCCCCTTTCTTCAGGGGGGCAGCATCTTTCGCTCAAAGCGAGTGATCGAACCCTGCCGGGAACTGCGAGTGGCCTTTTTAACGGCGAGACGGGAACGTATGAAGTTAGAGTGGGCTACTACGACGAGAACGATGGGGTTTCGTCGGCAGACATTACGGTTGCGGGTAAGACGGAACCGTTTTCGTTTGACCAAGACCTGCCCATCGATTTTTATCACGCCAAAACCCTAACCGAGCGCACAACCCACGCCAAAATTGAGCTGAACCCAGGGGATGTGTTCGATATTGTGGTGCAAGCGGATCAGGGGGAAATGGGGCGGATTGACTATATCGATTTTGTTCCTGTCGAAGCAGATGCCGGAGCGAATCCGCGTGGCCTGGTCGAAAACCCCGCCGCCGAAAGGGTGAATCACGAAATGCCCCCCTTTGAAAGCAAGACTCGGACCCAATCTTGGGGGGCTGGTGGCGGGTTGGCTCCGTTGCTTTGGTTCTGGGAGGAGGTTCCCCGCTTTCAGGACGAAGGCACCATGGACACGATTCGAGGGGTGGCTGAGAGTATTGATGAGGACGACAAGGTGCCCACTGTGGGGCTGCAGCTATGGCAGGATGCTTGGGAGCGATCGCAGCCCGGTGGTGACTATGCCGACGAACCTGGTCATAAGCAATGGGTGGAATGGGTGCAGGCTCATCCAGACTATTTAGGGGTGAACAAGGAGGGCGAGGCTTTCAACTGGGGGTATGTGAGCCCGCTAACGCCGCTCGACCCCGAAGACTATCCGGAAGGGTTTGAGGGCGATGTTGCCTACTTTGCCGATTGGCAGGCTGAAAAGATTGGTCAACATGCGGCTCATACAGGGGTCAGGGGCCTGCAGCTATCAGACTTCTTTGATTCGCATCCTCACACGGGGCCCTACAACTATTTCAATGAGGGCATTATTGACGACTTTGAGCGCAAAACAGGTATCACCCTGAAGGATGGCACGGTTGAAGCGCAGGCTGAAGAAATTCGCTCGCAGTATCATACCGAATGGCTGGATCACTTTGTCGATGGCTGGGCCTACAACCTAGAAGCTCAGGTGCGCGAAATTCGCGAGCATACCGGGAAGGAACCCTGGGTTTTGTATCAGGCGTCGTTTACCCCCCATGCGATGCGCCAGCACGCCGCGATTGATGCTCGGGCCCTCGCCGATCGCGTTTCGCCCGATAACTTCATCATGAATGTGCAAACGGTGCAGGGCTTTTTGCACAGCTTGCAGGAGAAGGACGTTTCGTACCATTCGGGGTCGATTGGGCTTTATGCGGCCCACGAGCCCGATGTGAATTATGGGCACATCCTGCCAGCTGCAGGTGAGTCTTTCTGGAAGGCGGTGGATCATTTTTGGCCTGAGCTGTCAGCCGAGGCACGGGAAGAGCTGGGATGGAAACATCTGAAGCAAACCTGGCTGGAATCTGGCTGGACCCATGTCGCTACCCGGCAGGGCGATACTCGCCGTGCAGCGGAAACCTGGTCGCGCAGCTATTGGGATGGCGGTGAAATTGAGGAAGGATGGATCGATGTGCTGCACGAGCATCAGCCGGTGCGTCCGTTTGGCGCGGCGATTTACTCCAGCACGGGCATTCAGCGGGCGATCGAGCAAGAGCTGGGAGCCGATGCCAATCTGATTACCCAAGCCTACCTGGGCGATCATTTGGAACCGCTGACGGACATCATTGAGTCGGGGGCGGCTTCGACCAATTTCTACGCCAGCGATGCGGCGTTGGACAATCTCGCGGCAGAGCATCAGCCCACGGCCTGGATTGTGCCAGATCGGGTGGAGCTGCTGCCCGATGAGGAACGCGCCAAGTTAGAGGCGATCGCGCCGGTGCTAAGCGCCGAAAACCTGGACGAGGCGGACCATCCGCTGACGTTTACCACGGATGAGGCAGACCGCACGGTTAAGGGCTTTGGCTTTTATAACCAGAATGATGAGCTGATTGTGGTGGCTAGCGACCAAATCAGCTTTGATGAAACTAGCAGCAACAAGAAGCCCGCCCAAACGACGGTGCATCTGGACCTGGCCGATGGTCAATATGTGGCCCGTGACCTCTTTACGGGTGAAGCGACTACGTTTGAGGTATCGGCCGGAACAGGACAGTTTAGGACAACGATTGACCGATGGGATACGCGAGCCTTTGCCATTACACTGACTGCTTAGTGGCCGTGGGGATTGCTATCTGAGGTGCCAATAGAATACGCTACCCAACGCTGCTGAATGGCGGTGGTTGCAGTTATCTGAAGTCGCTTTCTAAGCCTTTGGAAATTGCTTTCACTATGCCGTTTAGCAGCGTTGTTCTTGTGAATGCATGAATTTAGGCCGCTAGTGGGGTGTCTGAGTTACACGAACCGCAGCGGAGCTAATGTAGCGCAGCCAAAGAAGAACAAAGAGATTGCTCTCCAACAAAGGCTTTCAGAGATCTGAATATCCTCGCTGCATTGGCTCCTACTATGCGATATCGCTTGATTATTATCCTTATAACGATCTCAGGTTTGCGGCTATGGCTGGCAGGAAAAAGATGATCATCCAGGAATGAATAAGAAGGCAAGCTATGGATTTGTTTTATTAAAAATCTGTTGTAGCTTTGCTCAGCATAAATAGCAGTTATTTGGAATATTTTAGAA
>JBCBJE010000538.1:0-4475 GCA_038523735.1 Cyanobacteria bacterium J06626_18
AGACGGCACTGGATCGTTTTTTGCCGTAGATGGGGAGATAAGAGGGATGGGGAGCCTCGGAGAGGGGTATTGGGTAATGGGTAGCGGGTAGAAACATCATCACTCATCACCACCCATCACCAACGACCAATTGCCAATGACTATCAACCGTCAACCATCAACCATCAACCATCAACGACTAGCCAAGAACTAATAACCAACAACCAACAACCAACAACCAACAACCAACAACACCAGTTCCCGAGTTTGATTCTTGAGATTGCGATCGCAGCGGTGAAAAAACCGAACCTGTCTTTCGAGGTGTCTCTGATAGCCTAGTGCTATGTTAGGAAGCGCTTTCGCTCGCTGCCTGTTATGTCATCGCTGACGGCATACCCTCCGGAATTTCATCAAATTTGAGGGAGTGTTTAAGGTCGGTGTTGTCTGCACACAAATTGATTTTCTAAACATCACTGAGAGGGATTTGTTGAATGGCTGCGACTGACTTCAAGGACTATTACTCGATACTCGGGGTCAGTAAATCGGCAAGTGCCGATGAAATTAAGCGTGCCTTTCGGAAGCTTGCCCGTAAGTACCATCCAGACGTAAATCCTGGTGATAAGGCCGCTGAGACCAAGTTCAAAGAAGTCAGTGAGGCGTACGAGGTTCTCTCAGATAGCGATAAACGGCAGAAGTATGATCAGTTTGGCCGTTACTGGAAGCAAGCTGAGCGTAGTGGCGGCTACGGCACGTCGGCAGATTTTGGTGGATTTGACTTCAGCAACTACGGCAGCTTTGACGAATTTATTAATGAGCTGCTAGGTCGCTTTGGGACAGGCTTTGGAGGGGCTGGAGGCCCTTCGGCAGGCCGCACCAGCTATACCTACCGAACGTCTCCCAGAGGGGGTGGCTTTAACAATGATTTCGGTGGAGGATTTGGGACTGGAACTGCCCCCGGTCAGTCGCTCGATCAAGAGGCCAATATCTCCTTAACCTTGAGTGAAGCGTTTAGAGGCACCCGCAAGCGGCTCAAGATCGGGGCCGATCAGGTAGAAGTTCGTATCCCTGCTGGGGCCAAGCAAGGGACAAAGATACGTCTGCGGGGCAAGGGGCAACTGAATTCCTATTCAGGACAACGGGGCGATGTTTACCTAATTGTCAATTTGCTGCCTCATACACTTTTTCAGTTCGAGGGCGACAATTTGGTTTGCGAAATTCCTGTGGCTCCTGATGAGGCCGTGTTGGGTGGCAAAATTGAAGTGCCTACTCCCGACGGCAGCGTTACGATGAACTTGCCTGCCGGGGTGAAATCGGGACAGACACTGCGCCTGCGCGGTAAAGGGTGGCCTAATCCTAAGGGCGGCAGAGGCGATCAGCTCGTGCGTGTTGTGATTACACCTCCCAAATCGCTTGCCGACAAAGAGAGACAGCTGTACGAACAAATCAGAAACCAGCGGACCACTAGCCCCCGCAGTCACCTCAAAAACGAACAACTATAGGTGCGTGATTAATCGCGCACTTATAGGATATATCGCGTGCCTACCCGCACGATCGCACCATTGACCCCACTATCCAACCTCATATGACGAGCAGCTACCAACCCACACCCGACTACGAAATTGAGCAGGAAGCTTGGTGGGTACAGCGCTGGGTAGACCTACTCAACAATTACCGTTTCAAGAAGCGTTTGGAACGGGGCAGGCGCTACGCCCGCGAAGGCAATATCCTCGATATCGACTACAAAGGGGCAAAGGTTGTAGCTTTGGTGCAGGGAACTGCGCAAGAGCCCTACAAACTATCCATCTGGCTGGATCCCTTTGCTGACGAAGATTGGAACTACGTCATCGACAGCCTGGCAGAGCACGCCATATTCTCAGCCCAGCTGTTGTCGGGCGAAATGCCTGCCGATATTGAAGCGGTATTTACAGCCAATGGCTTAAGCTTATTTCCCTTTCAGCTGGCGGAAGTCCATTCTCGCTGCGACTGTCCGGATCCTAAAAATCCTTGTAAGCATATCGCGGCAGTGTACTACCAGCTAGGCGATTTCTTCCGCGAAGATCCCTTTATCTTGTTTCAACTGCGGGGGCGCGATCGCCAGCAAATTTTGGATGCACTCCGGCAAAAGCGTCAACAGGCGGTTGAGCCAGTCGCAAAGGCCGATGCTGATGATGCGATCGCGGCTATTCCTACCGCTACTGAGGAAACACATGCACCCCTTGATATTAGTGCCTTTTGGCAATACGACCGATCACTGGATTCGTCCCTCGTAGTCGTCACACCCGCGACAACGAACGTCCTCGACATGCTCGATACCATTCCCTTACCCGTGAACGATGCCCGGGTAGTGATGAGCTACTTCAGGGATCTGTATCAGGAAGTCGGACAAAAGGCTGCCATGCAGGCGTTAGCACCCAACAGCAACTAAAGCTGTCGCAGAACCTAGTTTCGGTTGACCGACACCAATCGACGCAGACCAATCCAGCCAATGACGATATGACCAATCGCCAGCAACAAACCGTTGATGGCGACCACAATTGCCGTCTGTAGTAATCCCCTACTGATCTGCCTCTGCTCATCTTCGAGTTGGCTATTGGCCTCAGCCTGAATAAGCTGGTTCTCTTCCTCAAATAGCTGTCTCAAAGTGTTGTCAAGACCTTCTGGATCTCCCCTAAAGTCGAGTATATTTTCTGGCAAGCTGCCAGAGTTGATGGCTGCCTCTAGCTGACCAGAGTCAATAAACTGCTGCAAGAGTTCCTCATTTTGAAACAACTGCTGCAACAAACCTCGCCCTTGATTAAATCTACCCGCCAAAGCCTGCTCTTCCAAGGCTCTATCCCGGTTGATTTCTTGCTCAGCCCTTTCCACCAAGACTCTACCAAGAGGCTGATTGTTGGTAATGTTCACAATGGGGATGGCGATGAAAAGAATCCCTAGAATGCTAGCTAGCAAGCAGGACCAGAAGCGCAGATCAATCAGCAGACTACCGGGTTGCTTGCCTCGGCCCGAAGTTCGGTCAACCCAGTAGCCTACTAACAGCAGCGTGATGCCCAAAAATGGGATGATACCCCGCTCAACAATCTCGTTAATTGCTCTTGCTAGCCACACCGGGTTGAGAAAGTCAGGGGGTAGCAGCAGATTTGCAAGGTCTACCAAAAAAGACAAAATCGATATCACCCCAACTAGCTTTAGAGCGATCGCGGCTAAAGGTGAAATGGCGGGAGTGCTCGACGGTTTATCGGCGGTCATAGACGTGCCCTAGGTGCTACAGTTCATCATTCTGCCCTGTCATTTGGGCAATTCATCACAAATATGGCAAGGAATGCGACAAAAAACCTCTCTCCAGACTACTTCTCTGTGGGCATAAGGCGATCCAGGTTAGACGAATCGACGGCATAGGCGGCCCCAAACCCAACCACAAAGCGACCCGCTTGAGGTTTGAGCTGAAACATCTGAAAATCCGGAAGCTGGCGCAGCATGGTGATAAGGTTGCCAAAACGAACCGCAAATTTGTCTCCCCAAGTTGTCCACTGGGGATCGTTGCGAGCAATCAGGGTCACCGTGCAGTCATACATTAAACGTTGACGGGCAAAAATCTGACTAGCTTGGGCTTCATCTTCAATCAGCAGGATGCCAGCCTTGCCCGTGGCTTTTAGGTTTTGCGTGTGGCTCGAAAGACCACTGACAAAAATATAGAACGTCCGATCGCGTTCCATGATAAAAGGGGCATAGCTGGCGTGGGGGGCCCCATCTGCCGTGGTCGTGCTCAGCATCAAACTCTGGACACGCTCTGGAAAATATAAGTAGGCCGTTTCAACCTCTGAAAAACTCGCCATTCGCAATAATTCGTTACAGTAACAACAGAAGCTTTCTTCTCCCTGATTTTATGACGCTTACCATCAGCCTTGACCAATCAATCCTGGACCTGGATCGTCTCCATAGAGAAAGGCTACAGCAGGGCGATGTCGTCCTCACAGGCCAAGCGGGAAGTTATGCCGTCTGGGCCGTTGTCCAAGCCGATGCAGACACTGTTTGGCATATCTTGACAGCTTATGAGCAGTTCCCCGATTTCTTGCCCTCGGTGGTCGCCTCACGCGTCCTAGAACGGCGGGATAATCGGGTTTTGGTAGAGCGGAAGGACCGGCGGAAAGTCGGCTGGATGCCCATATCGGTGAAAATTGTGACCGAAAATATTGAAATTGGTCGCGATCGCATCGATTACCGCATGGTAGATGGCACCTTAGATTCGATGCACGGAAGCTGGCAGCTAGCGCCAGTCGGCGCTCGTAGTCGTTCCTCTGAGACCTTGCTGGTGCAGACCATTACCGCCAAAGCAAACCTGGGACCGGTACAGAGTTATTTCTACGACGTGTTTGAGAAGGGATTAATCGAAACCCTCACCGACCTGCGGACTGAGATGGAGCAGCGGGCATGAGCGTTCCCTTTTGACTCATTACTATGTGTGGCCGATTTTCGCAAACCCACTCCGGAACCGCGAT
>JBCBJE010000539.1:0-4463 GCA_038523735.1 Cyanobacteria bacterium J06626_18
AGAGCAATCGCGAAGTTTTGGCTTTGCGATTGCAGATCAGCATAGGTTTGGGCGAATTTCTGGGCGGTACAGTTTTGGATGACCCGAACCCCAGCTTGTTTCAAGATTTTGTCGAACTGACTCCAGACAATCAGTTTGTGGCTTTCCAAGGACAGGCACAGTGGGTTCGCCTAATTGAACCAGAGACCTTGCTGATTTTGCGAGGGGAACTGCAGTTGGCGAGTGATTCCTTGGTGCCGGCAGAACAGTTTCGGCTAGGAGGAGCATTTGGCGTCCGGGGATACCGCCAGGACTTTTTGTTGACTGATAATGGTGTTCTGGGGACAGCAGAGGTGAGACTTCCCCTGTACAGTAACCCCGCAAATCAGCAGCGATTGCTGCTGGCTCCGTTTGTAGAAATAGGCGCAGGATGGAACCATGAAGGGAATTCTCCTGCTGATAATGTGCTGGCGTCTTTGGGAACGGGACTTATCTGGGAACAACCTGACCTAACTGCCCGCATTGATCTGGGAATTCCCTTAATCGAGGTTGATCGTATCGGCGATACGCTGCAAGAGAACGGCATTTATTTTTCCCTTGTCTATCGACCGACTTTCTAGCACCTGAAAGGAGCCGGAGGTGACCAATGAGCCGCTTTGGGAAACACGCTGCACACAAGACTGTCTGCGTCAGAATCTACGACCTAGACAATCGCTACGGTTTTGGGGGCGATCGCTGCGGTTTCTGCTGCTCCTGGTTTTGACCTTTGCGTGCAGCGTGACAATTCCGTCCTCTGCGCTTCTATTTCCTAGAGCCTTTGCGGCAACAGCTCAGTCTACTGTGAGTCAGTCTGCTGCAGATTTAGATGCTCAGGCTAAGGATCGATATGAAGTGGGAGAGTTTGCGGCGGCGGCTCAACTGTTTGAACAAGCAGCCACAGTGATAGTGGATCCTTGGCAGCAGGCGGCGCTGTTAGCGAATGCGTCGCTAGCCCATCAACAGCAGGGGAATTGGGCCGCGGCTCAGGACACGATTCAAACAGCTCAGCAAGTGATTTCCTCACAGGAGGACACGTTAGAAACGTTATCGATCGCGGCCCAAGTACAGGATATTGCGGCCCGCTTATTGTTCAGTCAGGGGGATGCTGAATCGGCAGCGATAACTTGGGATGCGGCTGCGATCGCCTATGAGCAAAGCGGCGACACATTCCAAGCTCAGCAGGCGCAACTGAGTCAAGCTCAAGCGTTACAGGCAGCAGGCTTCTATCGACGCAGTGTGGACCTGCTGACAGAACTGACGAATACGCTTGCGGCACAGCCCCCCAGTGAGCTGGCGGTGAGGGCCTTTCTCAGTTTGGGAGAAGCGTTTCGCTTGACAGGAGCTTTTGCCGATGCAGAGATGCAACTGCAGCGTGGTCTGCAGCTCGCGCAGACAGTATCCTTGCCAGATCAAATCAGCACGGCCTATCGCAGCTTAGGCGATTTGGTTTATCAACAGGGATTGATCGATAGCGCCCAAACAGCTCTGGCGTATTACGAGCAAGCGATCGCGGCAGCAACCCGTCTTCTAGTACAGATGCAGGCTCGACTCGCACGACTGCGTTTATGGATTGCTCAAGCTCAGTGGCAGTTGGCCTATGACGAATCGCTACTGCTCTGGGATGCGAGAACAACCCTGCCACCAGAGCGGGCTAGTCTCTATGTTCAGGTTGATCTGATTCAGCAGTTGCAGGCGGTGCGGCAGGCGATCGCCGATACGTTGTCGGACGCTAATCCGGTGCCTGAAGTTGCCTGGTATGCCTTTGTGCAGGAGGTGTTTGCCGATGAGCTTAATACGCTACGCAGGGGGACAACCAGCACCTTCAGCCAATCACTCAGTGATAATCCACTCTGGTACGTTATTGATAAACACTTTCCGCCTTTAGCAGATGTCGCTACTCATCTTAGGACGCTGCTTCAGGCTGCTCAGGATTTGGGCGATATCCAGGCAGAGGCTACGACCTTGGGGGTGCTGGGCGGTCTTTATGAGCAGGTGAAAGATTGGGAGGCAGCGTTTCAGTTGACTCAGGAAGGATTGATCTTGGCGCAAAGCCACAACTTGGGTCAGATAGCCTACGAATTGCAGGTCCAACTTGGGAGGATTCAGCTAGCGCAGGGCGATCGTGCCGCTGCCATTGATGCTTATCAAGTTTCAGTGCAGACCCTACAGGAGTTACGGGCGGATGTCGTGGCGGTTAGTTCGGAAGCCCAATATTCCTTCCAGCGGTCGATTGAACCTATCTATCGCGATCTCGCGGCCTTGTTGCTAGAGGAGGATACTGGTGAGACATCGGCTGCAAACCTAAAACAGGCTCGGGAAGTAATTGAGCTGTTGCAGTTAGCAGAACTCGACAATTTTTTTAGAGAAGCCTGCCTCAATGCAGAGAATGTCGATATCGACCAAATTGATACGCGGGCAGCTGTGCTGTATCCAGTCTTGCTACCGAACCGTCTTGATGTGGTGGTGAGCCTGCCCAATGATGAGTTTCAGCATTTTCCCGTGGCGGTCGATCCAGAAACGCTGGCACAGACCCTTCAAACCTTGAAACAAGCTCTGGAAGACCCTCGGTCGGATGTTGATGACCTACGAGGGTTGGCCATTCAGCTCAATCAAGCAGCTCCCCTGCGCGGCAGTCAGTTGCGGATTTTGCCTCTGGCAGCACAGCTATATGACTGGTTAATTCGTCCAGCTGAATCACTCCTAGAGGCCACGAACACTGAAACGCTCGTATTTGTTTTGGATGGGAGCTTGCGAAGCGTTCCTATGTCGGTTCTATACGATGGCTCCCAGTTCTTGATTGAGAAATACGCGATCGCCCTCACGCCAGGACTGCAGTTGCTTGATCCCCGACCATTACCCAGACAAGAACTCAGCGTTATTGTGGGCGGCTTATCCGAAGTGGGGGAATCGCCGGAAGCCAACCGCTTTCCAGCCTTGCCAAATGTCGAGCAAGAGGTTGAGATGATTGGACAGTCTTTCCCCAGCGTTGTGATGCTCAATCAGGATTTTATTGTGGATAATTTTGCCACCCAGGTCGGCACATCACCGGCACCCGTTGTTCACTTGGCGACGCATGGGCAGTTTGGTTCCAACCTGGAAGATACTTTCGTCCTTGCTTGGGACGATTCCTTAGATGCAAATCGATTCAGCAACATTCTGTTGACCAGTGAATTGAGTCGAGGTACAGCGATCGAACTGTTGGTGTTGAGTGCGTGTGAAACTGCGACAGGCGATGATTTAGCCGTACTTGGGTTAGCGGGGATTGCCATGCGTTCCGGAGCCCGCAGCACGTTGGCCAGCCTTTGGCAGGTTAGCGATCTTGCCACTGCTGAGTTGATGGAGGAGTTTTACCGGCAGCTAGGTAGTGCTCAAATTACGAAAGCCGAAGCTATTCGGCAAGCGCAGTTAACCTTGCTCAGAAACCGACGATATCGTCATCCTTTCTTCTGGTCAGCTTTTGTGCTGGTGGGTAACTGGTTGTAAGCAAGTGCCGTATCAATCTACTAAGTGATGATCGATCGCGAAGCGAACCAGTTCTGCTCGATTGCTGGTTTCTGTCTTGCGCAGGAGACTGGTCACGTATTTTTCAATCGTTCGCGGACTGAGGTAAAGACTAGCTGCGATTTGAGCGTTGGAGAGTCCTTCTGATAGTAAGTCCAAAACATCCTTTTCGCGCCCGGTAAGGGATACAGGATGGTCCTTGAGTAAATCCTCGGCATTGATGGGAGCAGAGGGTTTCATCGGGGTTATTTTTTCATCGGTGGGTTCGCGATACTGCAGCCAGGCAGTTTGGATGAGCTGCGATCGCTCCAACAAGTTCCGAACAACTGCCCCAATTTCTTCGAGTTCGAAGGGTTTTTCAAGGTAAACATCGCACCCTATCTGATAGCCATGAATCCTTTCCCGCATAGCCGTACGTGCGGTCAACAAAATAACCGGCAAAAGACGCCAGGCAGGTTTTTCTCGCAGGCTCTTCAAGAAGGCGTATCCATCTAGATGAGGCATGCTGATGTCAGTAATCACTAACTGCGGTTGCGATTGGCTGACCACCTGAAGAGCTTCCCAACCATTTTTTGCGGTAGCGACGATATAGCCCTCTGACTCGAGATAGTCTTGGAGCGATAGTCGCGTTCCTTCATCATCTTCGACAACAAGAATTGTCAATGGCATTATTTTGCGCCAGACTCACTACGCCCTTGCGGTTTTTAACTCCTCCCCTACACACTAGAGGAATATGTCAATCTGGGCACAAGCTTGTTGTCGAAATTAAATAAAGTTTTCGCAGTGTAAACTACCGCTCTCCGCGCTTTAGTCGGGTTCGCTTTTGGATTGAGGGAGGTGGCAAAGTTACGCTGTTGCCGTGGTTTTCGCAGAGTGCTTTTCAGGAATATCAGTATATTCGCTGACAATCCTGCGAAAGTCCTCGCCATCAATAGTTTCTTGCT
>JBCBJE010000540.1:0-4458 GCA_038523735.1 Cyanobacteria bacterium J06626_18
ATGCCCGTACTCAAAACCCGCTTATTGTAGCGACTACCGGCTTTAGTTTTGTTGTCATGCCGTTGCTATATCACTTTCCAATGCTGGCACTGCAAAAAGTTGCAGTGCCAGCTCAATGGACTGTTGGGGAGCTTAAGGGTATTTTGAGGCTGTTATTGATAAGGCAAAATTGTCGCTAAGATGCTGATTGCTTATGAAACTCATCGATGTTTTGCTAGGGCAAGGCACGGTAGTACCTGCTTCTCTGAATCGACAACTCTGTATTTTGTGTACAGCTTCAACATTGATTGTTCGTGATCAGCTGAAATGTGGGCTGTGTAAGACATCATTATTAAAAAGGTGTGATTGAGTAAATATGCAGTCGAGCGCGCGCATAAATACTCAATATTGACGCGAGGACAAATGCTAATGGATTATCGCGAAGCGGGTGTAGATGTTAAGGCTGGCAGGGCTTTTGTTAACCGAATCCGGCAGAGTGTAGAAAGTACTCATCGATCAGAAGTACTGGGCAACCTGGGGGGATTTAGCGGCTTTTGTCGCCTGCCATCAGGGTATCAAGACCCTATACTCGTTTCGGGAACAGATGGCGTTGGCACCAAGCTCAAAATTGCTCAGACCCTTAATCGCCATGAGACGGTTGGCATTGACCTCGTCGCCATGTGTGTAAATGATGTTTTGACAAGCGGTGCAGAACCTCTTTTCTTTTTAGACTATTTAGCGACAGGTAAGCTCGAACCTGACCAGCTCACAGCAGTTGTAGAGGGCATTGCAGCGGGCTGTCGTCAGGCAAACTGTGCATTGCTAGGGGGCGAGACAGCAGAAATGCCTGGATTTTACAGTCCAGAAGAGTATGATTTGGCCGGCTTTTGTGTTGGTATCGTCGAAAAGGAACAGATATTAGATGGTTCTCGAGTTGAACTAGGCGATACGGTTGTTGGGTTAGCGAGCCAGGGTATTCATAGCAATGGCTATAGCTTAGTCCGTAAAGTCATGGCCGAAGCGGAGCGCCCTGGTAGCAATCGCCGCGGCTACAGCTGGGATGAGTGTCCAGAACTGCTAGCCGGGGCTTCTTTAGGCGAGGCATTACTCACGCCTACGCAGATTTATGTCGCTTCTGTCTTAGCTGCGCGTAAGGCTGGTCTACCGATTCGCGCCATGGCTCATATTACCGGGGGCGGCTTGCCAGAAAATTTGCCCCGCTGCTTGACGGAAGGACAGGCCATCGAACTTAAGGCGATGAGCTGGCACGTACTACCCATCTTCCAGTGGCTACTGGAAGCAGGCGGCATTGCGACCGCTGACATGTTCGAGACTTTCAATATGGGGATTGGGTTTGCGCTGATTGTACCGTCAGCAATGGGCGCGCAGACGATCGCCCATTTCCAGCACCACGACATTGCTGCCTACGAAATTGGCACCGTCGTGACTGGCGACAAAGAGGTGACCGGCATCCCTCTGCGATCGCCCTAGCGATGCAACAGTCCCTACCTCGCTACCCCCTTCCCTTTTCTACCTTCTTCCTTTCCCTATCACCCACCATCCTACGATGTGCATACAAGTCTTCGTTTAACCCACGCCTTTGCTTAATTCAGTGACATTCCTCCTTCGGGGACTCCAGCCGCTAATGCAACCCTGTGGTTTACTCCACAAGTTCTCCTCTTTCGTGAGGTTCTAGGACGACGGAACGTCCTAGTCGATGGGAGTTTGAGGACATTTCGCTGTCCTCAAGCAGAACCGCCCTCACACCACCGGAATTGTCGCCTTACTGCCCCAACCCGAAATGTGTGTACACCGGCCCACCACCCGCTACCCCCTTCCCAATTTTCTTCCTTTCCCCTCAGGCAAGCACGATGTCATTGAGCAAAATGCATCAGGCTCTACCGAGGATTGCCAATGCAGTTCTATAAAAACTGCTGTACCCTGTAGCCGGTATGGATCGTCACATTGAACGAGTCAGCAGGGACTGCAGTGGTTCAGTAAAAGGGAATGGGGATGAAGCGGTTTATCAATAACTATCTTTTAATTGGTGCAACAGTTGTATCGGCTCTGAGTCAAAGTGGAGGGGCGATCGCAGCACCCATCACCCCCCCTCAAAACTCCTTTGATAAAACAAGCGAGCTAGTTAGTTCAATTGCCTTACCCCAAAGCACATCCAACTCCGCAACTCCAAATCAGCTAGCTCAAGAACCGCTACCAACCGACTACCGAATTCCAGCGCTGCAGCGCGATAGCGCCGGCAATCTGTGGATTGGGACATGGCTAGGCAACATTGCCAGACTTAACCCTCAGACAGGCAACGTCAATGCCCGCATCAATGTACCCAGCCAAACCGTAGGAGCACTGGCAGAGGATACAGTAGGTCAGCTATGGGTCGGCACCTACACCGGTCTGATGCGCGTTAATCCCCAGACTAGTCAGATCACCGCTCAACCAATCACCCTCCCCCCTGCCAGTCGAGTCTTGTCACTCACAACAGACAGCCGTGGCTTTCTCTGGGTAGGGACCGATGCCGGTCTGACCATGGTCAATCCCACTGAAGAAGCCGTGGTGACGACTGTGTTAGACCTTCCAGGAACAAGCGCTAACGTAATGCAGGTCGATAACGATGGTCGTCTGTGGGTAGGGACCCTAACGGGCTTGGTCGAAGTCGACACCGCTAGCGCCTTTACAAGAACATTCATCGCTGATATTCCAGGTCAGACTGTGCAGGCACTAGCCCTGGATGCCCAAGGCAATCTCTGGGTCGGAACACCCGCCGGATTAGCGGTCGTTGATCCAGTGTTTGGCGAAGTGACGCGCTTTGTTGGAGCCATGGATGGTCAGAACGTTCTATCGCTAGCCTTTGACAGCAATCAAGCTTTATGGGTAGGAACTCAGGAAGGTCTCTACAGCATGAATCCATACAACGGCGCAATTTTAGGTCAAGCCCATGGTTTGCCTGGGCGCCGGATTCTATCAATTTCTCCTGACACGGGCGAGAAGATTTGGGTCGGCACGAACGAGGGACTGGGCTGGGTCAGCAGCACAACTGGGCGCGCGCTACCGCTGGAAGGGTTAGTGAATCCAATGGTGCTGCAATCGGTGAATTAGCATGGGTAAATATCAGGGTAGCGATGCAAAATTTTGCATCGCTACCCTGATATCCTGGCACCCGTATCTCCAAGGACAAAATTAGGATGGCGGTTCGGATTCATCAGTTTGCTCGATGGAAGCAGGAGCAGCGAGCGGTTGCAGTGCTCACAGCATGGGATTTCATGTCTGGCCAGATTGCGGATCAGGCCGGGGCCGACATGATTTTGATAGGTGACTCTTTAGCTATGGTTGCCTTGGGATATGACACCACATTGCCTCTAACCTTAGACGAGCTATTACACCACGCTAAAGCCGCTCGCCGAGGCATCAAAGAGGCGCTAATGGTAGCCGACATGCCTTTTTTGAGTTTTCAGACTGATCCAGCCGATGCGATGCGATCGGCTGGGCGCGCGCTGAAAGAAGCCGGGGCACAGGCTGTGAAGTTAGAGGGCGGCTATCCTCGCATGGCGGCGACAATTCAAGTTCTGGTGGAAGCAGGAATTCCGGTGATGGGGCATGTTGGACTCACACCGCAGTCGGTGAATCAGCTCGGTGGGTTCCGGAAGCAAGGAACATCGCCTGAAATGGCCGATCGCATTGTGCAGGAGGCGATCGCGATCGAAAAAGCAGGCGCATTTGCCATCATCCTGGAACACATTCCTGATGAACTCGGCAAGAAGATTACTGACACCCTCAGCATTACCACGATTGGGATTGGCGCTGGCCCTTATTGTGATGGGCAGGTACTGGTCACTGCTGATGTGCTGGGGCTCTCTGCCTGGCAGCCACCCTTTGCTAAAAGGTACGCCAATCTACGTGAGCAGGGCATTCAAGCAGCGCAGCAATTTTGTGAGGATGTCCGGTCGAGGACGTTTGGCGGGCGATGAGTGCTAATTGCCGAAAACTACGTTTCTGTTTTCGGTTAGAGACAGTCCAATTAGCTCAAATATCTGCTGTAATCCTCACGGCTTTTGCCTAACTTATAGGCGTGAGCTCGATATAGCATGCGTCTTGCGGGTCAATCATACTGAGTCAATTTCGAAAAATTGCTGAGCAAGATTCGTAACAAGACTTCCCAAGCCTGCAGCCCAATTTATTGATTTGCGATGGCCGTGAAGACCGTGGTCGGACCCATTGTCCTGCCAGCAGTGCTGTATCTATCGTCACAGCTGCACCCGTGATTTTGACTGCTTAAAAACCACTGAATTTTTAGGACTTAAATCCATGCGTTTTCTCACTCAACTCAAGTTAGCAACGGTTATGGCTACAGCAGGTGTTAGCGCTCTGTCGCTGCCAGTGCAAGCGTTCACCGTCACTCCCAATGATGATTTTGCTGATTTGCTGGGTCTTGTATTAGGCGACACCACTGGCCTCACAAATATCACG
>JBCBJE010000541.1:0-4450 GCA_038523735.1 Cyanobacteria bacterium J06626_18
ATATTCATCTTCCGAATTGCCTCTGCCATAGGACTGAGCGCGATCGTGGACCCCGTCAAAGTTGAATATCTAGTGGGTGACTGGGATGGTGATGGCCATGACAACATCGCCGTGCGCCGTGGCACGGAAATCCTTATGGACTTCAACTTTGACGGGACTCACGATCGCGCTCAGTCCTATGGCAGAGGCAATTCGGAAGATGAATATCTAGTGGGTGACTGGGATGGTGATGGCCGTGACAACATCGCCGTGCGCCGTGGCACAGAAATCCTTATGGACTTTAACTTCGATGGGGAGATAGATTTTACCCAGTTCTACGGTATGGGCAATGCAGAAGATGAATATCTAGTAGGTGACTGGGATGGTGATGGCCGGGATAACATCGCCGTGCGCCGTGGCAGGCAAGTCTTGATGGATATCAACTTTGATGGTCTGACGGACTTCACCCAATCCTACGGCAGGGGAAATCAAGAATCTCAATATTTGGTCGGTAACTGGGACAATGACGGCGTTGATAATCTTGGGGGAGAGAGCCAAGATTATCTCACGGGTACAACTTCACGGGATAGGCTCTACGGATTAGGGGGCGATGACTCTCTCGTCGGGGGAGCAGGATACGACACCATTGTCGGCGGAGAGGGTGCTGACAACTTCATCCTAACGAGCCCTGACGATGACGCTGATGGATTCCTAGACTTCAATTCTCTAGAAGGTGACAAGATTCGCCTCTATGAGGGTGGATTTGGGATAACGCGCGGTGTTCTCGCTGCCGAGAAATTCACGCTGGGATCTAGAGCGACTGAGGCGGATCATCGTTTGATTTACAACACCTTATCGGGCTCCCTGTTTTTTGATGTCGATGGGGTTGGTGGCACACGGCATGTAAAGTTGGCAACCTTAAATGGCGTACCAACCTTGACCCACAGTGACATCGTAGTGGTTTGATTTTCAAAAGTCTGACTACAGGAACTCAGGGTTTAGTTTATAGCTTTAGCTATCTAGGCTAGGGCACCGAGTAGCATTCAGTTGCTCAGCGCACAGCCAGATGGCTTCGCCGTCTTGTCCTAACGGACTTGGCGACGGCTATACATGTGATAAATGTAGGGCAGTGTTGGCAACTGCCCCTACGGATGTCGCCGTTCATTTGCATAGCCCGTGTTGGCATCAATGGTAGAGAGGTAACAGTGTGGTTCGTTGCATACTGATTGGCTTTATGAGCCTGGTCATGACTATTGCTATGCCAGCTGCATTACATTTGCTGTCAGGAGTCGCCAACCCATCGATTACGGTAGCAGCTGAAACGTCCCAAACCTCTTTGAGGGAAGGATTGGCTCACTATGAGGCCGAGCAGTTTCAGGCTGCAATCGAACAATGGCAGCAGGCTAATCAGAGCTTTGAGGCACAAGGCGATCGCGCCGCCCAAGCCCTTACCCTCAGCTATCTATCCTTGGCCTATCAGCAACTCGGTGATTTAGAACAAGCAGCCCAAACGGTAGAAGCCAGCCTGCAGTTTTTAGACTCCATGGAGGAGCACCCTCCCCAAGCAGCTATTTACGCCAAAGTGCTGAATACTCAAGGCAAGCTACATTGGCTGCAGGGTGATTTAGATGCTGCATTGGCCGTTTGGCAAGCCTCCGAGCAGGCATATCGTGACGCGGGCGATGCCGATGGGCAGGCGATCGCCCAAATCAACCAGGCCAGGGCATTGCGGCATTTGGGATTGCAAAGTCAAACACAAGCTATCTTGCAGCAGGTTTATCAGCACCTTCAGCAGCAGCCCGATGCCGAACTGAAAGCCGCTGGCTTACGTCACCTAAGCAGCGTGCTGCGACAAACCGGCAATCTCGAAACGGCTCAAATGCTTCTCCAGGAGGGCTTGTCTTTAGATGTGCAGTCAGCCAGCACCAGTCTGATTTTCTTGGAATTGGGCAACACCGAATGGGCGATCGCTAATCGCCTTACTGCTATTGGGCAAGCGTCCGCGGCTCAAGAGCATCTTCAATCCGCACAACGGGCCTATCAGCAAGCAATCGCGCTAGACGACGTTTTACCCGCACAGCTCAATCTCATTCGGCTGTTCATCAAAACAGAGAATGCGGCGGCAGCGATCGCCGCCGTGCCCGCCGCCCAGCGCAACATTGATACCGCGATCGCTAGTCGCACCACCGTCTACGCCAAGATTCATCTAGCCGAAAGCCTCCTACAGCTCCTTGCACCCCATGCCCCACTCCCCCACTCCCCCACTCCCCCGTCTCCCCCAACTCCTCAAATAATCGCCGAGCGCCTAGCCACTGCCTATCAGCAAGCCCAAACCCTGCAAGACAAACGCGCTCAGGCATATGCCTTAGGGCAACTCGGTCATCTGTATGAACAAACCCAGCAATGGGCGGAAGCGCAGTCCCTTACCCAGCAAGCTTTATTCACGCTCGAAACCATTGAGGCTCCAGAACTACAGTATCTTTGGGAGTGGCAACTGGGTCGCCTGAAGCAACAGCAGGCTGATCAGCCCGGTGCCGTGCAAGCCTATGAAGCTGCTGTCACTAGCCTGCAAAAAGTGCGGGATGATTTGCTGAGCGTCAACGCCGATGTTCAGTTTTCCTTCCGCGATCGCGTTGAACCCGTTTATCGCCAATATATTGAGCTGCTGCTGTCGGCGGGTCTTGCCGCCCGTCCTGCCGACCCACAGCTCCAGCAGGCCATCCAAACGGTGGACCGACTGCAGCTAGCCGAGTTGGAGAACTATTTAGGCTGCACCCTCAGCCAGGTCAAGCTTGTGGATCGGGTTGAGGCTCCCAATACAGCTATTCTCTATCCCATTGTGCTGAGCGATCGCGTCGTCATCATTACCCAGTTTCCTGGGGACTCAGCAGCGCTAACCTATCACGAAACGCAGGTTCCCCAAGCCACCCTGGAGGCAACTTTATCCTCTCTGCAAACTAACCTGGCCATTCCCAGTCGCACCCCCGAGGTGATTGCCGATGCTCAAAAGGTGTATGACTGGCTGTTGCGCCCACTCGAAACTGAGCTGGCTCAAGCTTCGGTCCAGACATTGGTGTTTGTGCTGGATGGCGCCCTGCGAAACATTCCCCTGTCGGTACTGCATGATGGCAATCAGTATTTAATTGAAAAAGGATACGCGGTGGCGATCGCGCCCCGACTTCAGCTATTTACGCCTGGTACAAACCGCACCACTCTGCGGGCCATGGTTGGCGGCGTCGGCATTCCCCAAGAAATCCAGGGCACGCGCTTCAGCCCCATTGCCAAGCTGCAGGAAGAACTGGAGGGCGTTGCCCAGTATGTGGATAGTGGCAAACCTCTTACCGATGAGTCTTTTACGCTGGCAAATATTCGGCAGCAGCTCCAGACTGACGAATTCTCAGCGATTCACTGGAAGACCCACGGTGTCTTCAGCTCGGACCCGGAGGGCACCTACGTCGTGGCCTTTGGCGAACAAATTTCAGCCCAGGATCTAAACGACCTCATCCTGCTGAGTAGTCGCGGTGGCCTCAATCCCTTAGAGCTTCTGGTTTTGAGCGCTTGCGAAACCGCCCAAGGGGATAAGCGGGCTGTCTTGGGCCTAGCCGGACTCGCTGCCCGAACGGGAACCCGCAGCGTTTTATCCACCCTCTGGATTGCCCAAGATACGCCCAATACCGAGTTCATGATTCGGTTCTATGAGGCTCTATCACAACCTGATACGTCGATCGCGGAGAGCGTCCGTCAGGCGCAGTTATCACTCATCTACGACTATGGCTACACCACGCCCCATATCTGGTCCAACTATCTGCTGATCGGCAATTGGCTGTAATTCCGACTCAGCTCAAATAAGGAGCGATCGCCCCTTGGATGTTGGGGGCGATCGCTCTTCAGATTTCCAAACTCAATGATTTCCTTGGGTTATCGGTAGCACTTGACCCAATCTAAAAGATGGGTGAGCGCGCCACTACACCTGATTGAGGATTTCACAAACACCAGATACTCCCCCACCAGCGGCTAAGGATCTCGTTACAGAGCCAGTACTAACTGCACTGAAAAAAGAGAGGCCGAGGCTACCAAGTACTACATTAACGACCCCAATCACAGCGCCCAAAATGCCAATACGAACAAGATCTCCACCGGTCGGTCGATTTCCTGTTATGAACGTACCACAAGTGAACCTACCAGCCACAGCAATGGCTGCGCCGGCCAATGCAGCATAAACAATTACAGGTACTTCTCCAGTCGGATCGATTGCGTTAACCGGATTCCCTTCCGCATAAGGATAATCGTTCAGACTCAACGGCCTTCTCAGAATACCTTCAAATGGATCTCTCGACACAAATCGTCCAGTAGCTGGATTATAGTATCGCGCCCGTAGATAATAGTTGCCCAACTCAGGATCGAACTGTTCCCCAGTAAACCTGTAAGCATTCTGCTGGAGTTCCGACTGATTGGTAACGCTGCCGTAGGG
>JBCBJE010000542.1:0-4440 GCA_038523735.1 Cyanobacteria bacterium J06626_18
GAACACCAAGGCAACACCGTTCGCATTTTGGAAGAATTGGACATTCCTCCCGAGAAGCTCACCAATGCCCTTGCCGAGCTAGACGAAGTCATCCGAGCATGGGCCGACAAATATCACCAAGTCGGCGGGCATGCCATGGTACTCCAAATGGCCGTTGGGCAGCAGCAGTATCCCGAGATGCCAGAGGGATAAAAGAGTAGTAGACGGGCAGGCCACCCTACCGGAACCCGCTAGCTCGAGTCTGTCTAACCTTGCCGAGAGCCAGCCCTGTGCAGGACTTTAGCCGTGAGTAGTGAGTTTTGAACTCGGCGCGGTGCGAAGGTTCACATCCAGTTTGAGGTGTGTGTGCACGATAGGTGTATGACAGATGATTGTGCAGACCTGAAACAAGGCGCTAGGCTGTCATAGGCGTAGTGGCTTGAAGGGTGAGGCGCATGATCATCGCACAGATATCTGACTTACATGTGCAGCCAGAGGGTGAGAAGGCCTACGGCATTGTGGATACCAATCGGTTCCTGAAAGCTGCCATAGAGCAATTGAATCGGCTACAGCCGCAACCTGATATTGTGGTGGCGACAGGCGATTTAGTGGACAATCGCACGGAGGCAGAATATCGGATGCTGCAGGTGATTCTGTCTTCTTTGCGGGTTCCAGTGTATTTCGTGATGGGCAATCACGACGATCGCGCTGCGTTCCGTAAAGTGTTTCCGAACCTTGCTTACATGCCTGCCGAGGGCTTTGTCCAATATGTTCTGGATGATTACCCGGTTCGCATTATTGTGCTCGACACCATGGTAGATGGCGAAGGGTACGGGAATATGGATGCGGAACGTCTCGCTTGGCTAGACGCTCGCTTACAAGAAAATCCCGCAAAACCAACGGTCATCTTTATGCATCATCCGCCGTTTTCTACTGGGCTACCGGGGATGGATCGTATTCAGTGCCGCAATGGCGACGCTTTGGCCGCAATTATCAACCAGTATTCCTGTGTGCAGCGCGTGGCCTGCGGCCACCTACATCGCTCCATTCAAACTGTTTGGGCTGGGACGCTCGGCAGCATTGCGCCTAGTGTGGCCCATCAAGTCGCGCTGAAGCTTACACCAGATAGTACAAATGCCTTTGTGATGGAGCCGCCGGCCTTCCAACTGCACCTGTGGAACGAGAGTATGGGCTTGATTACGCACACTGCTTTCATTGGGGATTTTGCCGCATATTCTTACAAAACCAAGGAACCGATCGCGCTCTACCAGTAACGTGACATTAATCATAGCTCACCCAAAGCATTGAGTTGCCCACTACAATAAAGCCCACAGGAAATTCTGGAATGGGCTACGTCAGTCATGGGACTCAAACCACGGCTACCGTCTAACTTATGGCAAGCGCGACTCTCGCGGCGGATCGTGTTCTGGATATTTCTCAGTATTTTGGTGATCGAGGCCATTATTCTCGTGCCTTCGGTCCTACGGCGGGAGCGGGAGCTGCTGGAATACCTGCGCTCCTTATCATCGGCCCAAGCTGAGGGGGTCTTGAGTGTTAAAGACGATTTGGATGCTATTGATGACGAAGCGCTGTTGTCCTATTTGGAGAACTTGCGGAATAACGAGGTTGTTCTGGGAGGTGCCTTGTATCGGGCCGATGGTAGCCTCGTCGGAACCTTCGGCGAAGCGCCAGAGTTAACGCTTGCAGCTGCCAAGGCCGCCAACCCGTGGTGGCGTGATGGTGATCGCTACAATCGCCGCACCCAGCGCTACGATACCGTTTGGCAAATGTCGCCTCTGAAGAATCGCTACCAACTAATCGTGCGCCACGATGCAACTTGGGTTGGACGTGAGTTCTATTACTTCATTGCGCGCATCACCGGACTGGTGATGATTATCTCCGTGTTCGTCACAGGTGCCATGATGATCCTGCTGGAGCGGCTTGTAATTTCCCCTGTGCTGGCGTTGCGGCGTGACCTACAACGGGCGGGCAATACCCTCAGGCAAAATCAAGACGCGCGATCGCTGCCCTTCGAGTCTGTCCACAAAGCGTCGCTGCGTCGGGATGAACTCAGCGATGTGAGTATGGCCTTTGAGGAAATGGTCAATCAGGTCGGCGAAGCAATTACCGAGCGCGACCAGGCCGAAACTGATCTGCGGCTTTCAGAAGAAAAGTTCTCGAAGTCTTTCTACGCCAGCCCCAATCCAATGACCCTCAGCACCCTCGAAGGAGGGCGCTTGCTGGAGGTCAATGACAGCTTTTTGAGCCTATATGGCACTGAGCGGGAAGCTGTCATCGGTAAAACAACGACAGAGTTGGACCTCTGGGCCAAACCGGGCGATCGCGCCAGGATGTTGGCAAAACTTGAGCGTGAGGGCTTTATCCGCAATCAGGAATATCGCTTCTGCGCCATGTGCGGTGAGCTGAGAACCGTCCTATTTTCGGCAGAGATTGTACAGCTTAACGGCGCAACCTGCATTCTGTCCGTCACCAACGATATTACCGAGCGTAAGGTCGCTGAAGAGGCACTCCGGGAAAGTGAACAGCGGTTCCGGACGCTGGTCGAACAAGCCACTGATGCTCTGTATGTCGTGGATCCTAGCGGACGATTTCTGGACGTGAATCAAGAAGCTTGCCAAACTTTGGGATACAACCGCGAAGAGCTGCTGAAACTGGCCGTTCCTGATATTCAAACAGTCGTACCCATGGACGAACTGGTTTGCGATGGACGGGTCACTTTAGAGCATCCGATCACTAAAGAGGGCATGCATCAGCGTAAAGATGGTAGCCAGTTCCCGGTGGAAGTACGGTTGGGGCGAATTGAGATTGGCGGCAGGACCGTACTATTGGCGCTGGCTCGTGACATTACAGCCCGCAAACAGATGGAGCAAGCCCAAGCGCGATTGGCCGAGATCGGTGAACTCGCAGCCATGATTGTTCATGAAGTGCGGAATCCTCTCACGACAGTGCTGATGGGACTGCACTCATTCGAGCAAATGGACTTGCCCGAACGAGCCAAAGCACGGCTCGCCTTTGCTTTGGAAGAGTCGGAACGTCTGCAGCGGCTGCTCAACGAAATCCTGATGTACGCTCGTGAACAATCTCTCGATTTAGAGTCTCTAGAGCTAGGACCCTTCTTACAGCATCTCTGTGATGAATTCTGTTATCAACCCGCAGTGGCCAATCATACTATCCAGACGGTTGGGCTGCAGACTATGAAACGGGTTATGGGTGATCGCGATCGACTGAAGCAAGTATTTATTAACCTCCTTAGCAATGCTTGTGAGGCATCACCTCCGGAAGAACCCATCACCTGCACGCTGAAGACCGCTGATACGCTCATCACAATAATGGTCAAAAATGGAGGAGCCCCCATTCCACCAGAACTGCTGCCCAAACTAACGCAGCCTTTTTTCACCACCAAGTCCTCTGGGAACGGTCTAGGGCTAGCAATTACTCGCCGCATTGTCGAAGCTCACCGTGGTCACTTACACATCACGTCTTCGGCTGAAACTGGGACTATCGTGACCGTACAGTTACCCGGCAGTTAACCTCGCGACCAACCGAGCCGACTTGCTTCACTGGCAGACAGCTCCCTCCCAACCGATGGGAATTGAAGCTGCTTCGCAGGTTTTTAGAGTCTTTGATGCTACCCAATCACGTTGGCCGATCACAAAGTAGGCAAGACCTCCAGACACCCTCTGCTGCCATAACAAGTACGGTTTAAGGTCTTTTCTCAGTTCGTCGGCGATCGCTGCCACAATTGCATTTTCCTCCAAAAAAATAGTCACAAAGCCGTCACAGTGCCCTTGTAGCTTAAGGATGGCAGCCAGGTGACGTCATCTAGACGAAAACATTTGGTTGTGAAACCCAGACTAAAGTTGCTTGCTCCTATGTTGCCGATCTGATATTTACATCCATGCTTCCAATCGTCATTCCAGAGAAATTAGCCGTTATCTTCAAGTATTGGCAATCAGAAATTAAAGTCGGGATGCGATATCAATATGAGCTTTATACTCACCTCAGAAATTACACTCTCGATCAAAGATTGGAAGCCTACGATGATGCCTATCAGCTTTCAGAAATGAGCCTAAAAGCCTGTATTACAGTTACCAATAAAGGCTATACCCTCTGGCAGAGTCTGAGAACTATCGCCTCAAAAGAAGCAGATTTTCCAAACAATTATCAAATTTCTCAGCAGGCAATGAGCCCGTATCAAACGTCAGATAACGCTTTCATGTCAGATAATGTTTTGACAAGCATAGCCAAGAGCTAATATCAATCATCTCTTCTAACCTCTGTCTTGTAAAACTTAAGTTAAGCGGTGTCACAGTGAATTTTCCTATCTACACAGCTCTGGTGGATAACCTTATGTCTGAAGAGTCCAATGAAACAGAAGCAATCGCGCGGCAGGTATGCCACGAATTACGAACTCCTTTGACTTCAATTCGAGGGGCTCTA
>JBCBJE010000543.1:0-4439 GCA_038523735.1 Cyanobacteria bacterium J06626_18
ATCTTATGGCTGAGATTTTACTGAGAACTGCCATAAGATGCTTAATAAACTGCTAGGCTTGTGCAAGTTTGCCAATCTGGACCAATTTCGTTTTTTTGCTGTCTTACATGGCAGACAGGCGTACCTCTTGAACAAATGGGAGAACACTTATGAACGTCAAGTATCTGGGCGCTGTCGCGATCGCGACCACTCTAACCGTTGGAACGGTTGCCTGCTCGCCCGGCGGCACCGATCCTGCTACTGAAGAGCAAGTAGACCCCGCAGCTGACCCCTGTGCTGGCGAAGCTGACCCCTGTGCAGCTGACCCCTGCGCTGGCGAAGCTGACCCCTGTGCAGCTGACCCCTGCGCTGGTAGCTAACTTCAACCGTTAGGTAGGCTACTACCCGACCCTATTGAGTTCTTGCAACTAAGCTTTTATCGTGTTCAGAACCTGCGGAGCCCTTACTCTGCAGGTTCTGTTGTGATTTTGGTGCCAAAAGCGACCTTTTGGAGCCGCTCTACCAATGAGGATGCCAGCCCATGGCGACACTACCCTACAGCATTGAATGGAAACAGGGAGAGCTGTATCTGTTGGATCAGACGCGCCTGCCACTAGAGACTGTCATCGAGAGACAGGACACCTTAGATCAGGTCTGGCATTCGATTAAGCAGCTTAAAGTCCGCGGAGCCCCAGCCATTGGCATTGCGGGTGCTTATGGGCTGGTTGTTGGGCTGCGCCAGAAGACTCACCTTTCCCCTGCCGAATTCCTCGCCGAACTGAACCGACAGGCCGACTATTTGGACAGCGCCCGACCTACAGCGGTGAACTTGCACTGGGCTCTACAGCGGCTGATTAGCCATGCCACTGCGATCGCTGATACTACTGCTGCATCAACTACGCTGCTGGCTGCCCTGGAGCAAGAAGCTAGCCAAATTCATGAAGAAGACCGTCAGCTCTGTCGCGCTATCGGGGAGCACGGTGTCTCTTTGATTCAACCTGGTATGGGTGTGTTGACTCACTGTAACGCTGGAGCCCTGGCCACCTCTGAACTGGGTACAGCCCTGGCACCCTTATACCTAGGGCATGAGCAGAGTATTAATTTTCGGGTTTATGCGGATGAAACCCGTCCGCTTTTGCAAGGAGCCCGGTTAACCAGTTGGGAACTGCAGCAGCAGGGTCTAAATGTCACCCTCATTTGCGACAACATGGCGGCTCACCTCATGAGTCGGGGCATGATCGACCTCGTTATTGTCGGAACTGATCGCGTTGCCGCTAACGGGGATGTGGCAAACAAAATTGGGACACTAGGACTGGCGATCGCTGCACAATACTTCGATATCCCCTTTTACGTTGCGTGTCCCTACTCCACCATTGACTTTGCAACTGCCAGTGGTCGCGATATCCCCATCGAGGAGCGGGGGGAGGATGAAGTCACGCATTTTGGCGATCGCCGTACTGCTCCCCTTGGCATGACAGTTCGCAATCCTGCCTTCGACGTCACACCTAACGTCCTCATTACCGGGCTCATTACCGAACGTGGCATCCTTCGTCCGCCTTATACCGCAACGCTCAAGCAGCAGTATCTTGCAACAGCAGGCTAAGCTAATCTCAGTAGCGCTCATAAAAGACCATGCAAGCCGTTCCTCAGATCAGGACTCTGCCCTACGTACAGCTGGCGAACTGGATTTTTCGACCGTTGGACTATATGGAAACGAATGTCCAACGGCATGGTGACCTCTTCTTTGCACGATGGGGACTCTTTGACTGGGTCTTTGTGCAGCATCCAGAAGCCCTTAAGCAAATCCTTAGTCAGGATGCGGGTGACAAAATTAGTGCGCCCGGAGAGGCTAACAAAATCCTAAGTACCCTGCTAGGCGACCGCTCTATTACGCGACTGGACGGAGCCAAACATCGACAGCGTCGCAAGCTCATTATGCCGCCTTTTCACGGTGAACGGCTGCAGGTCTATGGCAACTTGATCAGGGACATTACGCGCTCCCTCATGGCAGAAATATCAGTAGGGCAACCCTTTCAAGCTCGCGATTTAGCGCAAAAAATCACCATGCGAGTGATTCTGCAGGCTGTATTTGGCCTCTATTCCGGTGAACGCTGTCAACGGCTAGAGTACCTGTTGGCAAAGCGACTAAACATGCTCAGCAGTCCCGCTGCTTCAACGTTGGTATTTTTTCCCATTCTGCAGACTAATTTGGGTGGCTGGAGTCCCGGCGCAACTATCGCTAAGCAGGCGCAGGAAATTGATGCGTTGCTGTACGCCGAAATTCGCGAACGGCGGACGTCACAAGATACTGATCGCGACGACATTTTATCGCTGCTCCTGCTAGCACGCGATGAGGACGGCAATGGTCTCAGTGACGCAGAACTGCGCGATGAGCTGATGACCTTACTGGTGGCAGGGCATGAAACCACTGCTACAGCCTTGGCCTGGAGCCTGTACTGGACTCATCATCATTCTGAAATCGGGGACAAAATTCGGCGCGAGATAGAAGCTGCCGATGCCCAGGAGGATGCGATCGCCCTCACCAAACTGCCCTACTTGAGTGCCGTCTGCAACGAGACCCTACGTATCTATCCGGTAGGAATACTCACCTTTGCTCGTCAAACGCACCAGTCGATGGATATCTTGGGCTACTCTATTCCCCCTGAGACGATGTTAGTGGGCTGTATTTATCTGCTGCATCATCGCGAAGATCTTTATCCTCAGTCTCACGAGTTTCGCCCCAAGCGGTTTTTGGAGCGTCAATATTCGGCGTTCGAATTCATGCCCTTCGGTGCGGGGGCTCGGCGGTGTGTGGGAGCAGCCCTAGCAATGTATGAACTCAAGATTGTCTTGGGAACGCTTCTGACCCACTATGAATTGACTCTGGCCAGCGATCGCCCCGTCTTACCAGAACGACGGGGCGTTACGCTGGGGATGAAAGGTGGTGTCGAAATGGTGTTTGGCGGCAAGCGGGCGATCACACAATCTGTTTTGGTTTAGAGAGGGGACAGGAAACAGAGGAGTAGAAGGGTGGAAGAGTGGAAGGATAAAAGGGTGATGAGTAACCGTAAGGTGCATTCGCGTAGCAATGCACTTAGAGTTTAAGGCTTGAGGAAATGATGCAGCAGTTATGAACAAGCGAGGTCGTCGCTGGGCTTGGATACTGGTGGGTACCCTCCTCTGGTGGAATGTGATGGGGGTAGCTCGGGCTGGCATGCCCCTGCCATTTGAATGGCCTGGTTCACAAGAAGAACCAGCAACGACGACAACTGTGACCGAAACATCTCCCGTGCCCCAAGCCTTTGAAGCCGCTATTACGGCTGCAGAATTGGCCCAGTCTGCTGGGACTTCTCAGGACTGGAGCGCGGTATCTGCAAGTTGGTCAAAGGCCGTGCAACTCTTGCAGTCCGTCCCCCCTGATGACCCTCAGTGGCTTTTTGCTCAACGCAAAGCTCGTGAATATCTAGATAACCAGGCGATCGCCCTCCAACAGACTGAAACAGCCGGGGCTCCTATTGTGTTTCCTACTCTAGGTAGCCAAATCTTAGACGAGCAATTGGGTATCTATCTGTCTTATGTAGCCACCTTCGGCCCGCCTGATGTCCTGATAATTGGCAGTTCCCGCGCGCTTCAGGGCATCAATCCGCAAATCTTGCAGCAGCGCTTAGCTCGCGAGGGATTTGCGGGCGTACGCGCCTATATGTTTGGAGTCAATGGGGCTACCGCTCAGGTGGTGAGTTTTATTGTGCGGCGGTTGTTTACTCCCGAGCAGTTGCCGCGCGTTCTGATTTGGGCTGATGGTTCCCGTGCTTTTAACAGTGGCCGTGTGGATCGTACCTTTGCGTCAATCTTGGACTCGCCGGGCTATGCGGCTGTGCAAGTCGGCGATCGCCCCGAAATTGGCTGGATCGATGCTGCTGTGGCTAGCGATAATGGTGCCTTGACAGTGACCAGTCTGCAAGCAGCCCCTGTCCCGGTCACATCTATCAATGGCTACGGTTTCTTAGCTGTGCCTGAGGTCTTTGATCCACAGCAGTATTACCGCAACTTTCCTCGGGTTGCAGGCCGCTATGACGGCTTCTACCAATCTTTCGATTTAGAAGGCGTACAGACGGCTTCGACAAGGGCGATCGCCGGCTACGCCCAGACCCGCGAAATCCCTCTCATCTTTGTAAATTTACCCCTCAGTAGCGACTATCTTGACGAGACACGTCTGTTCTACGAGCAGCAATTCCAGGACTATCTGCAGCGCGAAGCCGCCACTGGCAACTTCACGGTGGTCGATCTTCTCCAGCAGTGGCCAACCCAAGATGGATTGTTTGCCGACCCCAGCCACCTCAATCAGACAGGCGCCGCCCAAGTCGCCATTCAACTCGTCGAAAATTCTGACCTTTCCTGGGACCAACTCCTCACCGCCAGCTCCGAGACCACTGAATCGGAAATTTCTGAATCTGAAGATC
>JBCBJE010000544.1:0-4410 GCA_038523735.1 Cyanobacteria bacterium J06626_18
CCCCGCTTGGTTACCGAGTTCAGCCACCAGAATCTGCAGCCCTTCGCGGGAACTGGGCAGCACCCGTTGCTCAATTTCGGTCCAGGTTGCGGGGAGAAATAAATCGGCAGCGGCGCTGATACCCCCACTGAGGATAACGGCCTCTGGGGTGAGCACGTAGAGCAAGCTTGCTAGTCCGGCTCCTAAATATTGACCGTACTGATGCCAGTAGGCGATCGCCTGCTCATTGCCCATCAGTGCCTGAGCCGCTAGCTTACCTGGTTCACAGCCCATCTCCCGCTGCACCGCCTGCACCGAGCAATGTTGCTCCAGCGATCCGTTATTACCGCTGTTGCACGGCGGGCCTTCCATATCCAACGTGATCAGTCCCAATTCCCCTGCCGCACCTGTTCGACCCACGAACAGCTCACCATTGAGAATAATTGCGCCGCCAACGCCTGTTCCCAAAGTCAGCACAATCAGGTCTTGAAACGTCTGCCCCGCACCCAGCCAAGCTTCCCCCAACCCCGCACAGTTGGCATCATTCGCCAGCACGGTTGGCAAGCCGGTCTTGGCCTCGATCCAGCTTGCTAACGGCACGTTTTTCCAACCAGCAAGATTAATCGCTACCCGCGCTACTCGCCCTGATGCATCGGTTGGGCCGGGTGTGCCGATGCCGATCGCCCTGGCTCCGCGGTCGGGGTCAATTGCCGCGATCGCATCCACCATAGCCGCCAATACCGCCTCCGGAGTCGCGGGTCGCGGCGTCGGCACCGTCAGGGACTGCACACACTCCCCTGTCGCCGTAAACTTCCCGAGCTTGATCGCCGTCCCGCCAATATCGAGCCCAATCACCAGAGGAAAATTCACTACCATCCTGAATCCGCATATGTCATGGAGGATATTGTCTCAGATTTAGCGAGAGGATAAAGAACAAAGGGCAAGAGTACCTATATGGAAACCTTTCCCCCTTTTCCTTTCATCTCTCCTGCCTTCACGCTTTTAATTTTCACATTCCATATTCGTTTTATATTGTCTTAAGAAAGTTACAGGGCATCACCCTAGACTTGTATATTGGAGAACATTGAATGACTTTCCTCAAGTGGCAGCCCTCAGCCTGGATACGAGATATAGCAGTGATCGCGGGGGCTGCATTGATTGCGGGTGTACCTGCTACCGTAGCGAGTGCTAATGTCGGTGCTGAGGCTTCTCTACAACCTGAGCCAACAACTGAAAGTCCCTCTGTTAGTCAACTGTCGGGCGCTAAATTTTGTCCGAGTGATTTGAATACAGCGATCGATAACATCGTCTATCGCCCTCACTTCAACGGTGCCAGCTGGGGGATTTCGATTAAGCCGCTGTCGGATGACACTGTTCTCTACGCTTATCATTCCGAAGATCTACTGATCCCGGCTTCAAACATCAAGCTAATAACAACCGGTGCAGCTCTGCGTATCATTTCGGAACGGGCTCCGCAGGCGCTGCCTGAGTTCAAAGACCGGTTTGAGGTAATTAATCGCTACAGCGACAACTATTTGGCCGATGAACTCTTGCGGGATATCGGGGGACAGCTTGCCGTCAATCGTGCGTTAGAACCGCTCGGCATTAGCTCCACCGATTACGAGCAAATTGATGGCTCTGGACTTTCGCGTGGCAATAAAGTCAAACCTTCGACGTTTGTCAAGCTGCTGAAGGGTATGTATGAGACGGACGAAAGCGGTATTTTCTATAACTCGCTGCCCGTTGGTGGCGTCAGCGGCACCTTAGAATATCGTTTTCAAGATACGCCTGCTTACGGTCGAGTCCACGCTAAAACCGGTACACTCCGCGGCGTTCGTGCCCTCTCTGGCTATGTCGAAACCCCCGACTACGGCACTGTCGTGTTCAGTATCGTGGTGAATCAGCCTGGTCAATCGGGTGGGGTGATGTTGGACGCGATCGATGAGATGGTGCTCAATATCACGCGGGTTGAGCCGTGTTCTTGAGGAGTAGCAGGGTGGATGAGTAGATGGGGCGTAGAGTGATGGAGTAAGGGGGTGATGGAGTAGGGGGGTAATGGGGTAATGGGTAGTGGGTCGTAGATTCCGAGATTTGGCCTTTTTCCCTTCCCCTTTTCACTTGCTCCCCCTGCAACCTTCCACTCCCCCACTCCCCCACTCCCCTACTCTCCACTCTCCACCGACAACACCTGCAACCGCACCACCTGCGACAAAGGACTTTCCGGATCGCCGAGCTGGACTTCCAGGGTTTGATTGGTCAAGGGTTCTAGGTGGGCTAGGAGATCGCGGAGGTTGGGGGTGCTGGAGCCGCTGTCGACGTAGACCCGTTCGGCGAGTTTGTTGAGGCGCGTCCAGGAACTGTAGAGCTTAGCGGTAGCTTGTTCGAGTTGGGCGGCTTGGTTGACGAGGTCGGCAGTGGCGTTCAGGCAACCGATGCGGAGGGCTTCTTCGAGAGCTTGTTCCAGGTCGAGGTTGTCGTTGTTGAGGGCTTGGACTTGAACAGCGGCTTCGAGATATTTGGCGAGGTAGCGGGCTTCGGCGGTGACCTGCTTCAGGGTGTCGATGTCAGGATTCAGAGTGACTTCGGTTCTGAGGGTTTCTTGGTGAGTAGACGGCAGCTTTGCCATCTCTTTGACGAGTGGTGCGAGATAGCGAGTCGGAATGGTGTTATTGGCCGCTTTCTCTTTGATTTCGGTGGGCAGCAGGTCAGAGGTCATGGCGGTCCATTCGTCTGAGATTTGGCGGACTTCGCGGCGAGTTATCTGTTCACCGCGCTGGGCAGCATCGCTTACGAGCTGTTGTACCTCTGGCGCGGCTTGGGCGGTTTCGACAAAGGCGCGTTTACTGAAGTTGTTGACGTCTTCGGGCTCCAAAAGTCCTTCCTGAAGGAGGGTATCGGCGCTGTCAGCGAGTTCAATTAGAGAATAGGCTTGGCTCTTGGTGATTTCACGATCGCGCAACCAGTTCAGAAACCCAGTGCCCCGTCCGTCACCGCCCCGCTTCTCGCGATCGCGCACCGTTCGCATAATACGCCCGCGCCAAATGTCGGTTTGCAGGTCAAAGCGATCGCAAACCTGCCACGCTGCCTCAATTTGCTGCTGAAACTCATATTCTGAGATGACCTCGTCTTCGGGGTCGGGCAATTGAAAGGTGAGGTCGGTGGACGGATCAAAGGCAGCGGCGATCGCCTCGGAGGAACGGTGTGCGGGGCTCATAGATTTGCAGTAAACGGCACAGGCTCATCATTCTCCCACAGTGTTTGGGAGATAGCAGCGGAATCAAGTCCCCAACTCCGTTATGAGCAATCCCCACAATATTGGGTTCTCAACACGGTATTAGTTCTCAACCGTGCCTGCTCTGACTGTTTCTACTTCATGCTGCAGTTCTGTAGTGGAGGCTCATAGTGAAATAAACGTATACTCGCATTAAGGATGCAATGCGGCTTGACCGATGTCTAATCGAAACGAAACACCGACTCTGCTACTGTCGCTGCTGGTTACGGTGATTCTCCTCGGAGGGTTAGGCATTTGGGGCTGGCAGTTTTTGCAAAAGTCATTGGGCACGGGGAACACTGGAACATCTGCCAGCAATCCCTCACAGTCTTCTCCTGGGGAAACCGCTAGTGTCCCTAACACGGCCAACGGGAATCAGGCGACTGCGGCGAATCCATCGGCAAGCCGACTGAGCACGGGCGAGCAGAGTTTAATTGCCGAAAATGTTTCGACGCTCAAGCAATTGGGGGTTGATGCGATCGCAGCTGGCAATTCGGAACAAGCTGTAGACCTCCTGGAAGCAGCCATCCGAGAAGATCGTAACGACCCCGAAGCGTTGATTTATCTCAACAATGCTCAGATTGGCGACGCTGAGGCTTACACCATCGCGATCGCTGCCCCCATCGCTTCGGCTTTGAACCCCGCGTTGGAAATTCTGCGAGGAGTTGCCCAAGCACAAACAGAAATCAACGAAGCAGGCGGTATGGATGGGGTACTGCTGCGGGTTGTAATTGCCGATGATGGCGAGACTGCGGAGACCGCGACTCAACTTGCTCAGCAGTTCGTAGAAAGAGAGGATGTGTTGGCAGTTGTGGGTCACTTTAGTAGTGGCACCACTATCGAGACGGCTCCCATTTATACCGAGGGCGAACTGCTGCTGATTTCACCGACGAGCACATCGGTCCAAATTTCGGGGATGAGTGATTACGTCTTTCGAACCGCGCCGAGCGATCGCTTTGCCGCTACCTCACTGGCCCGCTACATGCTGGAAGACCTGCAAGAGCAAACGGTCGGCATCTTTTTTAATTCTGAGAGCAGTTACAGTACCTCCCTCAAAGATGAATTCACGACAGCTGTTTTTAGCGATGGTGGTCAGGTTTTGGCTGAGTTTGACCTAATGGATGCCAGTTTCGACGCCGAACAAGCGATCACCCAACTGC
>JBCBJE010000545.1:0-4409 GCA_038523735.1 Cyanobacteria bacterium J06626_18
AATCAGCTCGTGAACACAGCGATCAGGAAGCGGCTGTTCCGTCTGATTCCAAACATCTACTAGCTGATGACATTCAGTCTCAGATAGCAAGGGTACAGAGCGCAGGATTTGGTTGGGCTCGGCAATCATGCCCTGCAGAAGCGATTCTAGGTGATCCAGTAGACGTTCAATCGCGGCAGCGGCGAAGCGATCGCCGTCATAATTGAGGCGCAAAGCAATCGTGTCGCCTGGAATGACGACCAGCGCTAAGGGATAGTTGGTCTGCTCGAATCCTTGCCCTTCGCGGATAGTGAGGCCGCTGCTGGCATCGGTGAGGGCGGTATCCAGAGAAACAGGATAGTTCTCGAAAACCAGCAGACTTTCAAATAGAGCAGTACCAGGTGGCAGTTCGCTCCAGGATTGAACATCGGTGAGGGCAGTGTAGCTATAGGCTTCGCGATCGCGCTGGGCGTCTTGAAGCTGGTGCAACCAGGGCAGAAGCCGAGTTTCTGGGGATACCGCAATTCGCACAGGAACCGTGTTGATAAATAGACCAACGATAGACTCGACTCCTGACAGGGTGGGCGGACGGCCTGAAACCGTTGCGCCAAAGACAATATCTGAGGTATCGCTGTAGCGACTCAGCAGCAGCGCCCACGCCCCTTGTATGAGGGTATTCAGCGTGAGATGGTGCTGCTTGGCAAACGTATTGAGCTGGGTTGTCAGGCTGGGGGAGAGTATTCGTCGCTGATCGTCATGCTCTGACTGGGGAGCTGATACAGCTTGTCGCGATCGCTCAATACCCAAGGGCGTCGGTGCCTGGAAGCCTGCCAAATTAGCCTGCCAGTAGGTAACAGCAGCCTGCGAGTCTTGCTGTTGCAGCCAGAGAATATACTCTCGGTAAGGCTGAGGGGGGCGGAGTGAGAGGGGCTGTCCCTGACGATAGGCAGCGTAGAATGCCAGTACCTCTTTAATCAGCAGGGCGTTGCACCAGCCATCCATTAGCAGATGATGATGACTCCAGACAAAGCGATGCTGCTCGGGGCCAACCTGAAACAAGGCACAGCGCATTAAGGGTGCTTGATTGAGCTGAAATCCCTGGGCACGATCGTCTTGCAAGAATGCGTTCAAACGCTGCGCCTGCTCTGCCTCAGATAGGGATTGCCAGTTTGCTTCAATCCAAGGAAGTTGAGCACGCTCGTAGACTACCTGCAAAGGTTTATCCGCTTCTTCCCAATAAAAAGCTGTCCGCAGCACCGCATGACGTTCAACCACGGCCTGCCATGCTTGCTTAAACGCTTCAACATCCAACCGGCCTTCAAGCAAGCAACTCCGCTGCTCAAAATACGCACTTGATTCAGGGGCATACAACGTGTGAAACAGCATGCCCTGCTGCATTGGCGAAAGTTCGTAGAGGTCTTGCACAGTTGCCATCGCGCTAGCCCCCCCGAATCTTGCTAAGGAGCTGATCGAGCTGCGCCTGATTCACTCGCGCTGCTGCAAAATCGGAAGGGGTATACGTCTTCGCTTCAACTGACGATTGACTGCAATCGGTGAGGTGCGATCGCAGCGTTGCCAGGTAGCGTTCGGCGATCGCTTCTACCGTGGCACGTCGATGAGCCTGACGACTGTAACGCCAAATGACCTGTAACTGCCCCTCACGAACAAGTGCAATCGCCTCCAGGAGATGTCGTCGTTGCCCCAAAGGGCTGCGGAGTTGCCCGACCGGTTCGGTTGCAAGTGAGTGGATCAGAGGAGTGGAAGGGTAGGAGGGTAGGAGAGTGGGGGAGTGGGGGAGCGGGGGAGATGATAGCGACATGTAGTGACGCGATTCATCGCGTCCAACAGTGGAGGTGTCGGGAGGTGATGGAGCATTAATTTGGCCCAGGTAGTTGAAGCTGATCTCGGCTGGCGAGTCCAAAACCGGAGCGTGAGAGGGGAACAAGTAGCGCAGAATGCCGTAGCCAATGCCCTGATTGGGAACGTGACGAAGCTGTTCTTTTACGGCTTTGAGCTGATCCGCAATCGCACCATCAGGCACAGTCAGCCGCAACGGATACAGCGCCGTAAACCAGCCGACCGTGCGTGAAATATCCATCTCACTATCAGTACTAACCATCGAAACTTGCAAATCTTGCAAATTTTGAATGGGCAGCTGCCGGCCATGTCCCTCCAAATCAATCAACACCGTGGATGACTGCGTCCAAGCCTTCAATGTCTGACCCAAGGCTGCTAGGAGAACCTCATTAACTTGAGCGTTATAACTCTGAGAAGCGCCTTCCAGCAATTTTTGAGTCTGCTCTGCATCCAGCGTGGTCACGATTTCGTCGACAGATGCCACAGTGTTGCTGGCTGCATCCCTCTCAAAATCCATCGGTAAAGGAGATGCCCCGACCGCACACGCCTCCTGCCAGTAAGCTCGCTCCGCATCTAATCCCCCTGCCTGAGCCAGATTGATCAGCTGGTGCGCCCAAGATTGGAATGACTGGGTTTTAGGCGGCAATCCCGCACTTGCATTTCCTTCGCTATGCTTAGTTGCCTGATGGTAAGCCGTTACCAAGTCTTCCAGCAGAATACGCCAAGAGACGCCATCAACAACCAGATGGTGAGCAATCAGCAAAAGACGATTCCCTTTGTCCCCCAAACGTAGCAACGCCGCCCGAAATAAAAGCCCCTCTGCCAAGTTAAGACTTGCCTGCAGGTTATTGAAGGCCCCCTCTAGAGTCGTTGCCTGAGCATCAGAGGAAATGTCTGATAAATCAACGTCATCCAGAGGCACCGTCACAGCCTCCGGAGCCTGAATCACCTGCTGCCACTCGCCGTCTTGCTGGAAGAAGCGCGATCGCAGCCCATCATGATGCATCACCAACTGCTGCAAAGCCTGTTCTAATAGCTGCGACTGCATGTCCGCTGCAACCGTCACCATGATCGCCTGATTAAAGTGATGAGGCTCCGGTAAGTTCTGAGCAAAAAAGTCCCGCTGAATCGGCGTCAACGGTACTGCTCCTATCACAACATCTTGGGAAATGGGCGTGTGCGATCGCACCTCAGCCACCGCTGCCAGCTCGGCCACCGTTTGATGCTGAAACAGCTGGCGCGGCGTCAGGTGCAGCCCAACCTGATGCGCCTTGGCAATGATCTGCATCCCTAAAATCGAATCGCCACCCAGCTCAAAAAAATTGTCGTGAATGCGCACGCTATCCCGCCGCAGCACAGCTGCCCAAACTGCTGCCAGCCGCGCTTCAACCTCCGTTCGGGGCTCACTGTCGCTGCTTTCGGCAATCTTCACCGCTGGTACCGGCAACGCCTGCCGATCCACCTTGCCATTCACCGTTAGCGGTACCGCATCCAGCACGACGAAGTAGTCGGGGACCATGTAAGGGGGGAGGTGTTGTGAGAGATGAGTTCGGAGTTCGGAATTCGGAATTCGGAATTCGGAATGAGAGTTTTGAATTTTGAATTTTGAATTCTTTCTGCCTTCCGCCTTCTGCCTTCTGCCTTCTGCCTTCAGTACGACGTACGCCACCAACTTCGCGGCTTCACCGACATCATCTCGCAGCACAACCACTGCCTGCTCCACGTCGGAATGCTGACACAAAACGGTTTCGATTTCGCCCGGTTCGATGCGATAGCCGCGCAGTTTGATCTGGTCATCCATGCGGCCTAAGTATTCGAGGGTGCCGTCGAGACGGTAGCGGGCGCGATCGCCAGTCTTATAAAGAGTGGATGGGTAGATGGGTAGATGGGTAGATGGGTAAGAAAGTTTTGAGTTTTGAGTTAGCTCCTGGTTCTTGGTTCTTGGTTCTCGGTTCTTGATTATCGTTTCTTCGTTATTGGTTCTCAGTTGGGGGCTGTTGGTTTCGCTAGCTCCTGACTCCAGGCTCCGGGCTCCTGACTCGTGACTCCTGACTTCTATCGCAGACATTCCAAATTCCGTAGGGCTTTGCCCTTCCTGCAGTGTATTCCGAATTCCGAATTCAACAAACGGATTCGGGACAAACCGCTCTGCCGTCAACTCCGGTCGATTCAAGTAGCCACGTGCGACGCCGACACCGCCAATGTAGAGTTCGCCAGGAATGCCAATGGGAACGAGATTTAGATAGGGATCAAGGACATAGAGCTGAACATTAGCGATGGGGTGACCGATGGGAATGGCATCGCCGTCAAAGTCGAGCGGGATGTCGTAGATGCAGCAGCCGACAACAGCCTCGGTAGGACCGTATTCGTTGATGAATCGGGTGTTGGGGAAGTGTTTTTGCCAGAAGGCGAGATCGTGAGCATGGAGGGCTTCGCCGCCGATGATGAAAGCGGTGGGAGGAGTGAGAGAGTGGGGGAGTGATGGAGTGGATGGGTAGATGGGTGGATGGGTGGATGGGTGAATGGATAGAGACGTCGATTCATCGCGTCGCGGCTGAGGTGACAAGGCACCG
>JBCBJE010000546.1:0-4408 GCA_038523735.1 Cyanobacteria bacterium J06626_18
GCTATAAATCAAATACCCCCCTTTTCCCTCAAACGGCGAGATGTACTTGACCACGCGGTGCTTCCTACTGGTGTTTAGCCAGTGAGCTGGCCGAGTTGCAGAGGCGCCAGGCTGACCCTACGTATACTGTAAATGTAAATTTTGCTGAGAGAAAGCGACATGACTGCCACTGTTTCTTTGCTGCGCGCCCAAAGTTATGCCGTTGATGAAGTGCATGAAAAGCTTCAGCGATTACTTGAGCCACTAGGGGGCATTGAGGCGATTGTGAAACCGGGCGATCGCGTTCTTCTCAAGCCTAATTTACTGACTGGAGCCCGCCCCACTAAGGAATGCGTTACCCGTCCCGAGGTCGTCTACTGTGTGGCTGAATTGGTGAAAGCGGCTGGTGGTCGACCTTTTCTGGGCGATAGTCCGGCTTTTGGCAGTGCCCATGGCGTTGCTAAAGCAAATGGCTATCTACCCTGGCTGGAAAAAGCGAATGTTCCGGTTCAAGAACTACATGGCCAACGCTACGCTACCGATGCCAGCGGCGAACTAGCGCATCTGCTGCTCTCCAAAGAAGTGATGAATGCCGATGTCGTGATTAATTTGCCCAAGGTGAAATCTCACATGCAGCTGACCTTGACCCTGGGCGTCAAAAATTTGTTTGGCTGCGTCCCCGGCAAAATGAAAGCCTGGTGGCATATGGAAGCGGGCAAGGATCGCGATCGCTTCGGTACGATGCTGGTGGAAACGGCCCGCGCGATCGCACCTCAACTCACCATCGTCGACGGCATTATTGGTCATGAAGGCAACGGTCCCAGCGGCGGCGAACCTCGTTCTTTAGGATTGTTGGGCGCATCGACCAATGTGTTTGCCCTGGACCGTGTTTTAGTTGAAATCCTTGGCGTCAATCCTGCCGAAGTACCCACAGTAGCTCAATCACAGCGCTTGGGATGCTGCCCCGAGCTAGCTAACATTAAGCTACCACTGCAATCACCGAAAGAACTGGCGATCGCCAACTGGCAACTGCCTGCACAACTCATGCCCATCGATTTCGGCCTCCCCCGTGTTCTACGCTCGACCTTTAAGCATCTGTATATCCGCTTTATCAAGGAGCCGATCGCAGCCTATGCAAATCGGTAGGGGGGTGAGGGAGTGGGGAGTGGAAGGGTAGAAGGGTGGATGGGTAGTGGAAGGAGCAAAATCCCATAAGGGCGAGACATTTGGTCCGTATGCTTACTACATCTCAAGGTCCTACGCTCCAAATGCCTCGTCCCAACACCACCAACCATCAACGAGGAACCAAGAACCAAGAACTAAAAACCAACAACCCTTTCCCTAAAAACTTTGTCGTGCTACGGACTGCAGCCGAGTGTAAAACTCTGACGATTCTGGTGGTGGGGTGAATTTACGAATGGGTTGTGGGTGGGTGAACGAAGGAGGTCGCGCCGTAGCTGCAACAGGTGGTTGTGGATTCACAAGCGATACCCACTCCGAGACCTGATGAAGCAGCGTCTGAGAGGAATCTCCCTCCGATTCTTGTACGACGTCTTGCTCGTTTTTCTCCGGCTGGGAGGTCGATTGCGGCGGGGGCCCAGGTTCTGTGGGGGATGCGGTATTGGCTGCACTGGCAACCGTGCCAGCGTGGCTGTTAGGGGCTTGAGCTTGTGGCACCAGTAGTTCTGAGGGGCTAAGGGTCGTCATCGGGGCATACTTGCTGGCCGTTGGGTCAATGGGGCCTAGGATGACACGCTCGAATTCGTGATTGAAATGCCGAATTGGATATCCCCGTCGCTTCCAGAGCCGCAAGATTTGTTCAACTGAAAAGGCTTTGTAGCGTCCTTGATACAGGGCTTCGATAACGGCTGAGCGGATCCAACTGGAGTCTGCTTCAAGGCGATCGCGCCAGAGCACGACTAGTTCTCCAGGCCGGTATCCCTCCAGGTCGAAACTGTATTCCTGTAGCAATCGACAGGCTTGTTCAGCGTCTCTGTCTAGTCCCATTGGTTGGATTGGGGTATCAGCCGTATACTGTGCATCTTAGCGAACCTCCTCGATTTCAGACATTCTGCCGTTGAAATCGAGGAAGCTCCTGTACCTGCGACGATCGCTAGGATGAGATATCTAGCATATGTGACTGAGTCATGGATAGGAACAGTTGGCTGGCAACTTTAAAGCAGCATCGGGTGATCGCAGTGATTCGGGCACCGAGTCTGCCAGTAGGATTAGCGATGGCGCAAGCAGTCGTGCAAGCCGGCTTTCGCCTAATCGAAATCACCTGGGCGAGCGATCGCCCAAGTGAACTTGTGGCCCTTTTGCGCCAAACGTTGCCTGCCGATTGTTACGTAGGCAGTGGTACTGTGCTGTCTTGTCGAGCAATGAAAGAGGCAGTCGCGGCAGGGGCTCAGTTCTGCTTTTCGCCCCATACCGACTGGGAACTCATCCAGCTGGCTCAAAAGTTGAATGTTCCTGTTATTCCAGGTGCTTTGACACCTACGGAAATCACTCGAGCCTGGCAGCTAGGAGCCAGTAGTGTCAAGGTATTTCCGTCGCAAGCTGTAGGCGGGCCAGCCTATATTCGACATCTGCAAGGTCCGTTGGGGCATATCCCACTCGTTCCCACGGGAGGCGTTACAGTCGAAGCAGGGTGCGCTTTTCTAGAGGCAGGCGCAATCGCGATCGGGGTATCCAGCAGTTTGTTTCCCAAATCACTTGTGACCGGTCAGGACTGGGCTGCAATTCAAGCGCGATCGCGAACATTTCTAAACACTCTCCATGCCCTCCCCTAAAAGCAAGTACGTTTTAGACAATCTCTAGATTGGCTAAACTACCCGTAAATCCTGTAATTTCAACAATGGCATCACTGGCTATTTGGTATCCCGCTACGCCATCGTTAAGGGCCAAGAAAGTCTGAGAACCAAATTCGAAGGTGGCGGCTCCATTCACATCAAAGGAACCCAACGTGAGGACAGCCTGGAGACCAGCCTCATCTAAGGTTGCGACAGGACCCAGTTGCTGAACATTGGCCATACCCACTGCATTCACGCCGTCAATAGCATCGGTTCCGATTGCAAGATCCGTGATGATGTCAAAAGTATTGGGTAGAGACCCTTCTGCCAGCAGCGACTGCGTAGGGAGCGCATAGCGGAAAGTGTCGCTGCCCACCCCCCCGGTTAGCGTGTCACCCTGGAAGCCACCAGACAGAATATCGTTACCGTCATGACCACTCAGAACATCGCGTCCTTTACTGCCACCTAAGAAGTCATCGCCTGCGCCACCGCCTAAAGTATCATTCCCCAATTCCCCGAAGAGGCTATCGTTTCCTTGACCGCCACCGATACCGTCATCGCCGTCGCCGCCAAACAGCGTATCATTGCCCGTCTGACCTCGTAAGTTATCGTTACCATCACCACCATCGAGGGTGTCATCGCCTGTGCCACCCAATAGGGTATCGTCATCCAGCCGTCCGAGTAGGGAGTCATTGCCATCGCCACCATCCAGCGTGTCGTTGCCCTTTCCGCCACCGAGGGCGTCATCGCCACCGCCGCCAAAAAGGACATCCTCACCAGGCTGACCGCTCAGAAAGTCATTGCCGTCGCCACCATCCAACGTGTCATTACCATTACCACCGATGAGCGTGTCATTATCGGCCTTCCCGGTTAGGGTATCGTTCCCCTCGCCGCCTTCCAACGTGTCGTCATCGCGCCCCCCATCCAGGATGTCATTGCCGTTCTGGCCTTGGATGCGATCAGCGCCGAAGTTGCCTGCAATAGTATCATCGCCATCGCCGCCTTCCAAAAAGTCGACCCCATCGCCACCTCGAATGAATTCACCGCTGGCATTCCCAGTGTAGAAGTCGGAGCGATCGCCCCCCGTAAAATTGCCGTTACTAGACGTGCTACCGGAATTCAGCTCTAACAGACTGACAGGCCCTAGGGTGAATTCTGAGAACGCCCGGTCGGTATCGTCGCCTAGAAAGATGAAGCTATCAGTTTCATAGGGATTCAAATTAGCGGGAAACGGCGGGTCGCTATTGGCAGGATCAAAGTTGTACTCAATCAGGTCGCCTGTGAGCAGCAAAACGCCGTGGCTCGTGAGGTAGTACTGGCCGTCTACGACATTGAGGTCATACGTAATATTCTGGTTGATGTTGTTGACCTGGACTGACTGACTAAAGCCGAAGTTCGCGTCGTAGGCAGAAATCGTATCAGTGTTTGCGCCGTTGCTCTGCCAGACAATTTCAATGGCTTCGCCCGCCTCGGTAACGACGAGAGCACTGAACCCACCTGCGTCCGGTCCACCACCGTTATCAAACTTACCTTCCTCTGCGGCAATATCGACTTGGAACGTCAGATTAAAGCCTGTCTCATCGTCTAAGACAACAGGATTTGCTGCAACTGGGACAAGCGCAACATCGTCAGGATCA
>JBCBJE010000547.1:0-4396 GCA_038523735.1 Cyanobacteria bacterium J06626_18
GACTGTTGCGCTATCGTCAGATTCATCAAATTTTGACTATGCTCCGCTCTGCAGAGGCCAGCGATGTTTTATCGTGCGTTGCCTGACTAACGAATGAAGGTCTTTACGGTAAGTCGGGTGATGTGTTCTACATATTAAAAACTGGGATGCGCTCAATCAGCTTCACCCCAGTGAATAGATACTCTATGGACTTGTGAATTTCGGCAATAAAGTCTGTTTCTAGCGCTTATAGCTTGGCGTGGCTGCCATCACAAAACGGAGCATTGCCCGTGTGCTTACACTGACATAACGCGACTTGTTTTTTCTCTTCAATCGTGAACTTGAGAGGCGTGAAACTAGTGCCTTTGTGAGCGCCATTACAGAAAGGCTGATTCTCAGAATTGCCGCAGGTGCAGTACCAATAATCACCAGGCTCTAGCTCCATCACCGCAGGTTTAGTATCCGCAATTTTGGGTTCGCTCATACTGTTCTCCTTTAGTCGTGTTTTAGACGGTCTCAACGAATGGGAAGTGAGTCTTCCCGAAGCAGGGGAAGGTCTGAACCAAAGCTGGAGAGGCCAGCGATCGCACAGACCTTCCCCAAAAAGGGGGCATGAAGCCACACCCCCAAACTTGTTATGCGGCCATGTCAAAGAGCAAGACTTCGGTGTCGTCTCCTTGTCCGATGAGGGTTAATGCGGTTTCTTCCGCGATCGCCGCCCCATCGCCTGCCGTTAGGTCATGGCCGTTCAGCGTAACTGCGCCTTTGGCCACGTGGACCCAAGCGACGCGATCCGGGGACATCGTGTGAGTCACGGAGTCGGTAGCACCTAGTTGCGTCGCATACAGGTTCAGATCCTGATGAATGGTGACGGAACCCTCGCGGCCATCGCGCGAGCCGATGAGCCGCAGTTGGCCTTGCTTGTCTTCCGGCGCGAAGTAGGTTTGCTCATACCCCGGCTCCAGCGCCTTGCGTTCTGGCAGTACCCAAATTTGCAAAAAGTGAACCGGGTCAGTGTTGGACGCATTGAATTCGCTGTGCAGAATCCCTGTTCCGGCAGACATGCGCTGGACATCCCCAGGACGCATGGTGGAACCGTTACCAATATTGTCTTTGTGGGCCAAGGCTCCATCCAGCACGTAGGAAATGATTTCCATATCGCGGTGGCCGTGGGTTCCAAATCCTTGGCTCGGCGTTACCTTGTCTTCATTGATGACCCGTAGGGTGCCAAAGCCCATGTGCTCGGGGTCGTAGTAGTTGCCGAAGGAGAAGGTATGGCGGCTATCTAACCACCCAAAGTTAGCTGCACCGCGATCGCGTCCAGGGCGAAGTGTGATCATGAGGTACCTCCCTAAATGTGTAGCGTACGGAGTTCAACCACATCCAACTTGGAAACCGGAGTTTTTTCTCAAGCAAGAACCGGGGATCTGGATGTGGTCAAAATATCTTTCCCCGTTGGTTCTATTATGGATTGGATTAAAATAAAAGACAATAGGATATTTAATCTACGGTTTGTATCGTTATAAGCGACAGTCTATGGATAAGTTTGAGAGCATGCGGGCCTTTGTTCAGGTCGTTGATCAGGGAGGATTTGCAGCAGCGGCTCGGGTTATGGGGCTGTCGCGATCTGCAGTCAATAAATTAGTGCTGAATTTGGAGGATGCGCTTTCGGTGCAACTTCTCCAACGCACAACTCGCAAGGTAACCCCCACGCCTACAGGGCTGGCTTTCTATGAGCGCTGCGTGGCAATTCTGGCAGATGTAGAAGAAGCAGAGCTGGCGGTGGCACAGCTGCAAATGGAGCCTAAAGGCCAGCTCCGCGTCAACGGCCCCATGTCGTTTGGCACTCGTTATCTGTCGCCGGTCATTGCTCAGTTTTTGCAGCAGTATCCCGATTTGCAGGTGGAGCTGAGTTTGAGCGATCGCTTCGTTGACCCGATTGACGAAGGCTTTGATGTCACCGTTCGCATTGCCAAGCCTGCGGTCTCTTCCAGCCTCATTGTCCAAGAGTTGTTTCCAGCACCGGTCATTATCTGTGCTGCCCCCAGCTATCTGGCTCAGCAGGGGACTCCCAAAACCCCTGTCGATTTGACTCAACACAGGTGTTTGACGTACGGACACATCGCTACAGAACATCAGTGGACTTTGGTAGGTCCCGGTGGTGAACACAAGATCAACGTGAACGGCTGCCTCTGTTCTAACAACGGTGATCCGCTCCGCGATGCAGCTCTGCAAGGACTGGGCATTGTGCTGCTACCCCGCTTCTTGATGGAGGAAGATCTGCAAAATGGGCAGTTGCAACAAATCATGGCCGAGTATGAAGCGCCTGCTCTTGCGGTTTGCGTGCTGTACCCCGTGAACCGTCACCTATCCACGAAGGTGCGCCTGTTTGTCGAGTTTTTGGAGCGACAATTACCTACCGCGTTAGCTGGCATCACGCAGTAGAGGCGTTGGCTGCGAATACTTGTCCTGCGGTCAGGTCTAACTCGGGAAAGCTGGGGGAGCGAATCTTATCTGGGCTCCGAAACTTTTCCGGCTGATATTCACCTTCAACGAGCCGATAAATAGTCAAAGTTGGTTGCTTAGGATTGCCGATAAACTTCCGGCCCCCGATGGCAGCGTAGTCTAGTATCCAGTATTCCGGGATGCCAAGTGCTTCGTAGTCCGCCAGCTTAAAGTAATAGTCGTCTCTCCAATTACTGCTGACAACTTCAATCACTAACTGAACGGATTGCCCCTGAGTAATCACAGAACTCGATTCCCACAGCGGTTCTGATTTCACAGCAGCAGAATCTAGCACAATCACGTCTGGCTCGTATCCCGATTCTCCCTCTGCGCGGATAACACATTCCTTGGGTATGAAGTATGGCGATCGCCGCTGCTGGATATGGAAAAACAGCAAACCACTCAAAAATCCCGCTATTTCGGAGTGCTTTCCCCTGGGCTTTGGCATTTCGATAATCGTGCCCCGGCGTAGCTCATAGTGGTATTCGCTGTTCTCGGGATACCACTCGATGAATTCTTCAAACGTGACTGGCTGAGAAAGCGCCTGAACCATAAGTCGAAACGTTTAGAGCTGCTTCCAGCATACAAGTTGAGTTGTGATGCGATCGCACTGTCAAGATACCCTAATTGACGGTAGCAAGCATTCGCTGCAGACCTTCGGGGATTTCGATAGTGGCAAAGTAGCTGGCCGGATACAAATAATCTTCACCCGATTCGTCAATAATGCGAATCATATTGTGTTGGCTTGCCTGTTCGTCTTCCATTACCTGATAGAGCTTCCGGATTTCTAGGGAGGCTGAATAGTCTTGATTTTGAATGCAGACAACGAACTTCATAGGACTTGCTCTAGTAATCGCTTGATTTTGAATTCTTTCTCTCAGATATTTGCTACCCCATTTGAAAAGACTAAGGATACTGCTTTTGCAAAATCAGGGGCTATAGATCACAGAAGCGAATACTGGGGAGCTTTGCCCTGTTCAAGCCTGTGCTTTTATCAGAATCATCAGATGTTCGAGCTGCTCGTAGATATCAAGCTCAGCCACCTCAGATGTATCCAAGGTACCTTCCCGGTTTTTAGCTAAGAGGAAACTGAGACGGTCTTGGGCTGTAAAAGAAACTTTGAATGCGATGATGCCTTGGGGCGTTGGACGAGTGACTAAGAAGTTCAGAACCTCTAGGTAGACTTGAGGAAGTGTTTGCAGGTTGTGGTTGCGATCGCCGGAGAAACCGCATCAGAGCTGTCTGTATCCACCCATTGGCTCAATAACTCAGGGAGCCGATTACGCAGCGGTTCCAATCGTTCTGCCAACTCGTCTGGAATTTGAATCGTCAATTCAGCCATCGCGCCATGCCTTTTCTAGTTTGAGCATACACTTGGATAACTGAAGTGAGCAGCAGAGTAGCTAGCCCTGTCAGCGTATGAGCGCATCGTATTCTTGTGAAACGACACCCGATTGGAATCGCCTGCAAAAAGCCTTAGCGGTTGAGGCAGAGCGCGGTTTCAACAATATCGAGGGACGGCAGCAGCGGTTTAGTGAGTTCTTGCAGAGTGCTTTATCAGAGCCGCCTGAGCCGCTGGCAGAAGAACAGCAAGGCCGCTGGCGATCGCTCTCGCAAGACTACGCCCGCTATCCTGAACTCTCCTTTGCCGATCGTCAGCACCTTGTCGCGGAAACCCGACGAACCATCTATGCCACGCGGCGATCGCTAGAACAATCCACAACCGCAACTGACACAGCTCCTCTCGACGCGACATATCGCGCCGCTGCATCCTCCCCGGCTCCCCCTGCCTCCGCTCCTCCTGCAACAACATTGTTTCGCAAAGGTGCAGTGCCCGACTTGGAGCAGCCTGTAACCTACCTCAAAGGCGTGGGACCCAAGAATGCCGAGCGCTTGGCCAAGCTCGGTATCC
>JBCBJE010000548.1:0-4388 GCA_038523735.1 Cyanobacteria bacterium J06626_18
GTTAGACGCATATGTTTATTCTGATGTTCCATAGACTCTAATAGTTATCTGAATATTTAAATGGGTTTTACGCAAAATTACTGAATTAATAGCGATGTGAGCGATCGCACGCCTGCATTAGTAGTGAAGGAATTATGGGAGTGATCGTAAAGCCGCATTGGTAGTCATCACTCAGCAGGGTAACGGTCAACATTGGGTTACAGCGAGCGGCTTACAAATCAGTATTGCTTTAATCCCCTCGCCCCAAATTTGGGACAAGGGGTTGAACGATACTGACTACACCGATGGCGTGAAGCCGTACAGCAGTGCTAGGTTCTAGCGCTGAAGTCCATTAGATGCTTAGCCCAGCTAAACTACCTGACTGTCCTTCGAGAGCCAAGAAGGAAATAGCCTCAGGCGCATGGCTAAGTTCAGCATCGTAAGACTGCTCTTCGTGAACGCTGGCACCAAAACCACTGGCAGTTGCTGCACCCAATCGCACGTTAGCGGTATCAGAGTCAGTGTAGGAGCTGAGCTTGGCAATCACTGACGGATCGGTGCTGAATGCTTCTTCAAAGGAAACGGTGGCACGATTATGATCATAGTTTTGGCCCGTCATTCCGCCCTGCAGCAGAGTGTCACCGCTGGCCGCCGCTCCTGGCTCGATCGCTAACCAACCAATGGTCTCTTGAGCATGTCCGCCATTATTGAGTGACTCTGGCTCTTGCATAGCAAGTTGAAAGCCTGTCTCGGTCTGCTCTTGAGTCCGGGTAGTTACCCAGTCACTGCCATTAAACGTCTGTACCTGAGATAGCACTGTAGGTGTGCTGGCAAACCCCTTCAAGTCAATCGCATCAAACCCTTTGGAAGTAAGACGATTAGAGGTATGGGTATCAGCCGCGATGCGAGTGCCATCAGCGAGGGTCCAGTTACCAGCCTCCATCACCAGGTAGGAAACTGATTCGTTGGTATGCCAACCATCTTTATAGTGAGGCTCCTGAAGGCGAAGCTGGAAGGTGTTATCGCCGACATTACGCACCCGAACAGCCGCCGGATCAGAGCCGTTGAAGGTGGGATCCGAAACAATGACAACTGGATTTTCGTAAGCGCCATCGAGCGAAACCGTCTTCCACTTATGATTGATATCGATGGTTCCATATTCTCCGATATTGCTGGGCTCAGGGTCGCTAGGCTCAGGATTGCTAGGCTCGGGATTGCCGGGAACCACATCTTCATAGCGAGCATCCTGGTTGCCAAAGCGAACCTCGTCGATAAAGATTTCGCGTGTATTCGCCACAGATTTGTCTGGATTGTATTTCCAGTCCGGTTTGTAAATGCCGGCCTTAAAGTACACGCCTTGCTCATCGTTGTAGGTATTGGGGCCTTCGTGCTCAATAATCAGCTCGTCGTCTCGCCACACTTGCATAAGGCCATCCGAAGTGTGAGACCATTTGATGCGAAACACCCAATCGTCCCAGTCTCCCTTTTCTAGAGCACCTGACCACAGTTCGGCTTCATCCTCTGGCTGGTTATTTACAGTGACATCTTTAGAATCCCAGCGACTATGAATTTCCAGGCGATCGCCTTCAACAAGTAAAGCTAGCGGGGGACTCCGCCAAGTCTCACCCTTATCAAAATCAGGGTAGGCATGCCACTGGGAGATGATGTCAAAAGACGGATCAGACTGCCAGTCTTCAGGAATAAAGGTACTAAATCCGTACCAATGCTCTTGGCCGGCTTCTTCCAAGGGTTGGGCCAGCTCAACTCGTTTGCTGCTGTGGACGTCAACATCATCGCGATACAAATTGAACCGTGCAGCCTTGCCCTGGCGTTGTGGAGCATTGGTCACCTCAATGGCGTCCTCGCGAGGGGATTCATATTGCCATTCTGGGGCGATCCCCTTCTCAAAGTCGTCGTTGAACCAAATTTGAGTGCTATCAGCCATAAGTAGTTTGCTCAGTTGTGAGTTACATCAGCTGGTAGCCTGCACCGACGTATAGGATTGTGGTTTGATACGCCCCTTTAAACAAATTCTGCCAATTAGTTATCGGCTAGAGGGGCTAGTTTTACTGCTTTGGACTTCCGCCAGACCCTCTTGATGAGGGTCTGATGCATCATTTTGCTTTTCGCACTCTCGGGGAGATGAAAAGAGCGATTGATCGCTGTTGGATGCAGCAAGGTCAAAACACCTATTTATGCAACAGCAGCAACCGAAAAGTTATCAAAGTCGATGTGGACATCGTTAGGCGTTGCCCAAGAAGAATCGCCTCCACCAAAGAAGGTGGAGAAGAAAACGCCGTCAATTTGCAACGAATCAGTCGTCCTAAATTGCAGGTCGCGTTGATCGACTACGAGCTCATCGTTCACCCAAAGCCGGATCTGACCATCGGATTGGTCAGGTTGGTTAAGCACAACCTCCTGCTCAATCCGGTACCAGGTATCTGGCTCAAACTGCCATGACCCTCGCCCGATTGAGGTACCGTATCCTTCACTCGTAGGCAGGTAGGCGTATACCTCGCCGTCTCCCTCCCGACGCCACATCAGGCGAGTCGAAAATCCATCGGTGCCATCGGGGATATTGCCGCCACTCGCCCCCTCACCACCAAACAGTCCTGGGAGTTTGCCCCCCTTAACAAAGTCAAAGTTGTCCGCGAAGCGAACATCGTAGCTCAGCCGCAGTTCATCCTGCGGGGGGAGCGATAGGTCCGCATAGAATTGTGCTCCGCCTAGTGGGACTCTTTCTTTGCGGGATACCGAGGGACTGGCTGAGCCAGCAGGATAGGAAACTCGCAGAAACGACGACTGCCCTTGCGACTCTGAAATCAATTCCATGTTTTCAAACCCCCAAGACTTCCCGCTGCGAACGTCCCAACGGTCCATCCAGTTCGGACTAGCGAATGAATCCGCCCAGAACTCGGTTCCAGGAGCGGGGGTATCTGTTGGCGTCTCCGGGTCTACATCCGTTCCGGGAGAGGGTTCATCCTCTGGAACAAAAGGGCCATCACTCCCACTCGGAGGTCCGTCAGCAAAGAGGAAATCGTCGGTGCCGAACTGGTCAGCCCGAATTCCCTCAAATTTGGCTAGATTTTCGCCGTCATTGAGATGTCCGGGCTTGTTAATACGAATTACGGCCTCGTCGCCACTCTGGGCAACGAGCTCCAACTCGTCAAAAGTAAGGCTTTCCAGCCGCATCTTATCCGTACCAAGCTCAAAGTCCTTGATTGAGTCGTAGCCATTCCCTGGCGCGAGGACAACCACATCGGAGCCATCGCCAAGATAAACGGCGTCATTGTGGAGACCGCCGTTAATCAGATCGTCGCCATCCCCACCCTTAAGCGTATCGGTGCCATCTCCTCCGATGAGGGTGTCGTCGCCTTCATCGCCTTTCAGCAGATCCTTATCTTCATCACCCGATAGCCAGTCGTTATCATCGCCACCAAACAATTTGTCCTCACCAACACCCCCAACTAAGGCATCGTCACCTGTGCCTCCATCCAACTTGTCATCGCTCAGGTCTCCCTCCAACAAATCCATGCCATCCAGTCCTCTGAGCCGATCGCTGCCATCTAACCCAGAGAGGTGATCGTTCAAGTCGGTGCCTGTTAGGCGGTTGTCACCAACATCACCAACCAAAACAGCACCATCCACAGTAGGGCTGAAAATATCACCAAGCATTGGTTGAATCTCCTAAAAGTGCATCATGTGAATCGGCGGATGCTCCCCGCGTCGAAATGATGCCCCTCAAGAAATTTATCGATTATCAGAGGAAATTTTACGAGCGTGTTTTGGGGATGAAGATAAGCGACTTGACTCACCGCACCCGCCGTAGCCAGCACGTCTGAAGTTGCTTTGGGTTGAGACTAAGTATCAGAAAGAGTGGGGCCTCTTATGCTGCAGCTACTGGTTTGCCGTTTAGCAGAATTTGTGGCGCATTGATGGCAGGTAATTAGAGACAAGTGTAAACAGCAGCATCTCAAGGTCTAGCGGTTGCAACTCTAGAACAGTTTGAGGTGCGCCGTTGTGCGCGATCGCGTCCAACAATACCCGCGTTAGCTTGGCAAGCCATCATGCAATCGTTGGGCTCTGCCTAAGAAGAGGCATAGTGCAGTCTGGCGGCTGAGATTGTAGAGCGGTTTGAGGCACGCCATTGTGCGGCAATGGTGCCCAGCGATAGCGGAATATATGCGGTGGCAATCTCTAGGTAGATCAGCAGCAGCGTGGGCGCACTGTCCCAAAACTTACTTTGCTCAAGTTACCGCAATGTTTCTCTAATGCTTTGAGGAAATCCGTTAGTCTCTATTTGCTGCCACCTACTTAGCAAAGCATATTCCTCAACATATCGCCAAGGATTAGCGCCATTTCAGCAAGTTCTTATCACTCTGTGTTGTGTTTTCGATATGACGTATTGA
>JBCBJE010000549.1:0-4388 GCA_038523735.1 Cyanobacteria bacterium J06626_18
ACATAAGCTGTTGCTGATAAAACCGTAGTGCAGTGCCCCGCAAAACCTGAAGAGTTGCCTCTTCGCCATAGGCATTGGGCATTACCCGCAGCCGGAGGAGAATGCGTTCACCCTCGTACATTCTTTCAATTTCGACCTGCTTGGGCTTTTTAACCGCAATGAGTGATAAGTGCGTCAGCAGCTTAAACTCATTGATAACGCCCTGAAATAGCTGAGCATCGATGGATTCTAAGACGGCCTGTAGAATACCGTCTTTGCTCCACAGGATGCGCCCGGTAGACCCCGGACGCTCGAAATACAAACGCCCGATCCCCTCTCCCAGTACCTGTCCGAGGAGTGCCTGCATGAGGGCTTTAGGCGAAAGCGTAGATAAATCCACGTCGCCCAAATTGCGATACGCCTCATCAATTTGGAGATGAAGGGGTTCATTCGCATCGGCAGTGGAATTCTGGGAATCGGCCTCGGTTGGCTCATTCTCAGTTTTAGGTGCAGTTACAGCTGGGGAAATAGGGCTGTCGGCGGGGGCGGTCACAGGCACGTCAGCCGTCGTTGGTGTAGTGGATGCTACCTCTGTGGGCGCGATCGCCGGCGAGGCGGACACCACCGGCGCCGCCGATACGGGCGCCGCGTCTTCTGCCTCAGCCGACCGGGCCGCAATTATCGTGGGCACATCCTCCGGCATCCCAGACGATTCGATAGCCTCTTCAACAGACCTGTCGGGTGCACTTTCGCGAGGAACTGGAACCAATGTAGGGCCCTCTTCTTCCTCAGGATTTTCCTCCGCAATCATTTCCTCCAATGAAGGGGGAGGTTCGGGCGCAGTCGGCAATGTAGTCTCCAGCGCTTCGCTCAGCTCCGGTTCAACCGAGTTTGTGGCAACTCCCCGAACTGACGCACTGCGGACGTAGTCAGAAATTTCGTCTGGCTGATCAACAATAAAGGTGGTTTGCGAATTTCGGTCAGGCGAGGAGGGCGACGATGCTTTGGCGGCCTTCTTTGAGGACTGGGATGTAGCGTTTGCAGGCTGAGCTGGGGCTGATGCGGCTGGAAGCTCGGCTCGGGGTTGCGATTGCTGTCTCATCTTGGCATTGTGGCTGAGATATTTGGACAGCAAATCACGATGCCAGTCGGATTGAATCGTGCGAAATGTTAGGGAATAGTTGATATAAGAGAGCTGCTTCTTCACATAATCGGAAGCGGCGTGATCGTCAGGGTTAACCGTGCCGATGACCAGACGACTGCCCTCAATCGACAAGGGCAATATTTGATAATAGAGGCAAGCTTCAAACGGCAGAATGCCATCAATGAGAGTGTAGACCTGGCTGAGATCGACCTGCTCAGGAGCAATCGCCACTTGGGCATTGCCGGATGCGTGGCCTCTGCCAAAACGGTTGAAAGATTCCTGAAGATCGGAAGAGCCTGACATAATCGCTGGTGATAAACGGCTAGGGGCATGCCTTTATAAGTTCAAGGTACAGCGGTCTACCTTAGATAACCGGAACCTGCACAACATTTGTTTCAAAAAAGGGCTTCAAAACAAATTTAGATGTGCCAAAAACGGCATGAGGAGACAATGGAAATTGGCTCAGATTGCCAGTAACAAAAAGGGACGGTGCGAGATTAGTTTTCTCATTGCCCCGTCAGATACTGCGTTGTTGAATGTATTTTCGTATACATCCTCTGGTGTGCTGTCTATCGTTGCCGCAGCACCCTTACAGCCATTTATAGCAGGTGTCACTCAGCTTATACAGATTTCAGCAGACTCTGTGAAGTAGACTTCAAACTGTGTGTAAAGGACGGCAATAAAATATCCGGAACACGGGGGCTTTTTCTATCGCCCTATGTTTCCATAGCCGTCCCAGTTCTTTTTGTTAATCCTGTTAGGACAAACACTAATTATTATCAGCGGTTTGACGCATGGCTTGCGCGTTGAGATAGAGCTGCGCCCACTCGCCCGTTACCTGCCGCAATTTGAGATTATTTTCTTGAGCGATCGCTTCAAAAGTCTGGCCCGATTTCAAACTTGCTAAGATTTTTTGTTGCAGCGGTGTACAGGATGTATAGAACTGTTCCCACTGTTCGGGTAGCAATCCTAAATTGTGATCTTTTAATGAAGTTTTGAGCCAACTGAAGACCAAGTCAGGCTGCTCTTTCAACGTAAAGATACGAATCGCGTGATAGCGAATTTTCTCTCTCAGACGATAGGCTTCGTTGGTCGAAAGGTTCAGCCTTTGCGAGATGGTTTCTTGGGTATACCCTTGCAGATGCAGTTCCAGCCACTGGGTTGCGGTCGCATCGAGGGTATCCGCCAAATACTCCGAGAAACGCTGCTTCACCTGCGCCCGCATCACCTGCTCCTCTTCTGCCCGTTCACCCACTTCATATTGAGCGGCAGCTTCTACGTCCAGTAAGCTCATTGAGGCATCGGCATCGTCGGTGGCAATCTCATCAGAAACGAGGCGAATGAGTTCACCCGTCGGAATGTGAGTCATGCCGCCCCGCTGCGATCGCCGCAGGTAGTTGACAAATCGGTATACCAGCAGCGGCTGATTCCGAATGGGACGCATACAATACTCTTCAATCGTTGCTAGCATCAGCAGATTTCGCAATTGCGATCGCGGGCTGCACTCCCCAATCCATGTCACCTGTTGCCTGAGGTAGCGATCGCTCTGTAGCATTTCCTGAATCACTTCCTGCAGCACATCGGTTACCGTGCGGCGGCGATCGCGGCTCAGCGCAATCCAGGTCCGAATTTTGCTGCGAATTAAAAACAAACTACTGAGGCGCCTAATCAGTCGCTCATACGCCTTGTCGGGGCCAACTTGCCAATAGCGCTGCTGCAAAATCTGATAGCGATAGTCCAATGCCTGTGTCAGCACAGTTCGCTCTGTTGCTGTCGCTTCCTCAAATCGCTCAGGATTTGGACCCAGCAGCCACTTCAAGATGCTCTGATGAACATCTTTGTTTTCCTCTGGCAGCTCGGCTTTGAGCTTATGCGTCCAGTTCTGAGTAATGTCGTCTACCGCTGTCATGCGATCGCTGTCCCTCGTCCAGCCCCTAGCTGATTGTAGGTTGTATCTTATATCAGTATTGTTTTTAGCCCTAAAAACCTCAAGGATTTAACCCTTCTACTCCTCTACTTCCTCACCTTTGGGCAAGGCTGGCCATCAGTAGTGGCCATCGAGCACTGTCCGACTAAGCACGGCTCTTCATACACCTCCTCTGTCTTGAGATCAGGAGGCCTTTGGCCAAAGACCATGTCGCAGCTGAAGTCTTCGAAGTTGGGAGTCATGGTGAGGGGGATGCCAAACTGCTGCGTGAAGAAGTCCTGAGTGGGGAGTTTGCACATGTTGACGCACATGCCAACGCAGCGACTTTGCTCTAGATAGCGGCATTTTTGGATGTGAACACCGCTTTTTTGCTGGCGGGGATTGTCATTGGTGTCGGCTACGGTCACTTCGATGACTTCACAAGGGCCAACTAACCACTCAAACAAAACGGTGGCGAACCAGGCATTGAGTTCGCAGACAAGCTGAGTTGGAGAAAATAACGTCCGAATTAACCATAGTACTGGGGCGGGAACGAGGGATTTCAGGACAACGGCAACGAGCGCTTGCTGTTCTTGGGCATTGCGACCCTGCATGATTTGTAGGGATAAATCGACGAAGCCGTCGTATCCCTGCTGGCGCGTTCCTTTACCCAGAGCATTTGCCATCTTGCGGCTAAACAGCCAGATGAAAACGCGGTCGAAGAAGGTGTCGTTGTAAACCGTAGGAGCGCTGTTCGCGGACATTTTTGCAATCTGAGGAGGATGAGCAGCAGCGATTTTACTGTAGCGCGATCGCGACTGTGGATGAATCTCTGACTATTGTGAGGGGAAAGCGGGCGGGAGAGAGGGAGAGAGGGCGAACGCCGAAATTGAAGCTTTAAGATCGGCGATAGATACAGCTTCAATATGTCGCTGTTGATGGACTGTGCGAGTTGCAGGATTTAGCTGTACAGCATTTTATAGAGTGGCGGGGCTAAGAAGATGTGCCTAAGTCGACCCGTTGCAGGTGGGGTGCTAGCCGTGCTGCTAGCGTTGGGCTGTGCTGGATCACGGTTGCCTGCAAGCGCCACAACGCAACAGCTAAGAACCGCTGGTGCGATCGCGGACCAATTCGATGGGATGTATCGAGCCCAAGCGGATGGCACCGACACCGGGCTAGAGCGGGCGCATGAACTCAATCAGCAAGCGGTTGAACTGTATCAGCGGGGTCAGTATGGTGAGGCTGAAACAGTTCAACCGCTTGCTGATTGAGTTCATGCGCCCGCTCTAGCCCGGTGTCGGTGCCATCCGCTTGGGCTCGATACATCCCATCGAATTGGTCCGCGATCGCACCAGCGGT
>JBCBJE010000550.1:0-4368 GCA_038523735.1 Cyanobacteria bacterium J06626_18
GAGCTACCGATTCAGCGATGTAAATCTCGCGGCGGATGCTGCCCCCCAATACCAGCACCGTATCAACTGGCTGCTGAGCATGACGATAGAGCTGCGTGCCGGCGATCGCTCCCCACAGAGATACGATCGACAGGAGTAGCAGGAGCAGCCATTTCAGAACTTTCAGCTTCCGAATCATAGGCATTCCGCGGTTAGCCTCAACAAGAATTCCTTCGTGTAGGGTGCACTCAGCGAAGCCAATGCACCCAGAACCCACCGCCAATGCACCAAAGCGGATGCTACATAACCTCAACATCAAGCACAACGCACCGCCGCGATCGCCTCAGTTTTCCCGCAACGCCGCCAGCTTGTTAGACACCCAGCGCAAGACTCCGATCGCGATCGCCCCCGCCATCAAAATTCCAATCGCTGGTTGAAACAAAGGCATCCAAAGGCTGTACCAGATATCCAACCCTAAGTTCACATTCAGGCTACGCCCCACTACGGCAGCAGCAAACCAGCCAAAGCTAGCCAGCACAAAGAACAGGTTGCCGACCAAAAACCAGTTCAATCCACCCAGCACTCTTTCCCACATAATCGTGTCTAATAGCCTTCCACTACGGACTCTCTGTAAAGCTTAGAGGACACCGGACGAAATTTGCGCTTTTGCAAACAGATTTGATATGGCAGTCGCCGCTTAAGTTGAGCCCTCTGGAAAGCTAGAACCTGCTCACAGAGAAGACTTTATTCATCCTTCTGCTGCAGTGTCCTCCATTGAGCACTACGACCGTTGGCCCTTCTCCTTCGAGACGATATTCTACGGAACCCTTCGGGATTTTAGCGATACATTGCGGCATGGGAAATCCTTGCTTTCAAAAGCAAGCTTGGCAGTTATTGCTTGGTAGCGATCGCCTTGAAGAAGGTGTAGCAAAAGACGCCGTCTGTTTCAGTTGTTCGATACAGCCCCTGAACGCCCGCGTCAAAGGTTTCCTGATCAATCAAACCCGTATTGATTGACGCATCGCGGACGCCTTCGATCATGGCTGTGAACGTGTTTTTCGTAAAGCCTTCAACCAGCTGAGGTTTACTGGAATCGACGTAAACCATACGGGGCGATACCCGAACCGAGCAAAAACCCGCAGCATTCAGAAGCGGATAAAGTTCTCTACCAATATTGGCGTTGCCTCCTGCTCTTTTTTGCAGCTCAACCTGACATTGAATCGCTTGCTGGGCAGCTGCGTTATCAGGATAGAAATAGGTCGATCCGTGGTCTCCTTCAATCACCGTCAGTGTGCCGCCGACTTTGAGACAATCGCTGAGACACTTAAGGGCCTCAACCGGCTGCGCCAAGTGCTCCAGCACAAAACAGACAAAGATATGGTCGAATGATGCAGGTGCAAATTCCAGGGTGAAGATATCGCCCTGCTGAAAATGCACGTTGGTAAACCCGGCTGAGGTGATTTTCTGCTTGGCCTCCGCGATCGAACGCTCCGAGATATCGATTGAGGTAATGTGCGCCTGGGGACTATGCCGAGCCAGGGTTATTGTTTGTGCGCCCACGCCACATCCTGCTTCCAGCACTCGGCTTCCTGCTGGATAGGCCGTGTCTGAATGCAACAATTCGACGAGGGTTGAAGCCTGATCCTGCAAGCGAATATTTTCTCTTTGCTCGTATCCATGTATGTAGGTCTGGTTCATTGGTCTTGTCCCAAGAATTGTGTATCAAGGGCCGTTTCTATAGCTGCATCTGCCTTTCGCTCGACCCTGTAGCCCTTGGCCTGCGGGCGGGAAGACACCACCTGCCGCAAACTACCATTGACAAAATGAAGTCCCACGCCATCGTCAGCCGCATAGCCGCTCGGCATACCGGCTGCAATTAACCGATGATAGGCCGGACGTCGTTCTACCTCGCCATCGTAGTGAGGACAGTGACTTCCCTCTAGAAACCCAAGACACTCCATGGACTGCAGTTCGCCAACAAAGGAATCGGTCACACCTGATTGAAACCAGCAGAGCGACCCGGCTGAGAGCCCTATGAGAAGCGTACCGGAAGCTAGCGCCGCCTTCAAGGCTTGGTCGAAACCATGGACACGCCACACCGCCAGCATGTTGGCTGTATTGTCGCCACCCACGTAAATGATGTCCTGAGAGCAGGCAAAGTCTTCTAGCTCTACAATTTGCCGTTGAAAGAGCTGCAAATCCGTTGCCTGACAGCTGTCGGCAAAGCGCCGATAGAACCGGGCAATGTAGCGATCGCTATCCCCACTGGCTGTCGGCACAAAGCAAATACGCGGATTGGCCTTCCCGCAGACCCGCAAAATGTAGTTATCCAAAAGCGGGGTTGCTTCCATCGAGAAACCGCCACCACCTAGCGCAATAATCTGGCTGTCAAGCATTTAAGTCTCTGCCGCAGTCTCTAATCACAACAAGCTTGTAAAGGTAGTCCGTTTGGTGCTGCGAGGTGGAATCCATTGCTGAACCTCTACTGCTTCGAGATTGACGACTAGTAAATTCAGAGGAAGCTCGTCTATAAGGCGTTTATCATTTCAAGCTTTATAGACTAAAACAGGGACCCGTTTGTAGGCAGGGGTTTGCGATCGCTTATCCACCTTCGCCTTCATCAACACGTTGGCTTCGGGGTAAAACATCAGCGCCGCCCCCCGCCGAATGGCTCCACAGATGATTTCGATATTTTCTAACTTGTCGGCATCGCCCTGCACTGTGACCCGCTGATGGTCTACAAATCCTGCTTGGGCTACGTCTTCAGAATTCATCAGGATGCAGTGGCGATGAGGCATACCGCGATAGCGATCCGCCGTGCGATAGACCACCGTGTTGTGCTGACCGTAGCTCCGTCCCGTCAGCAGCGCCACCACAATCCCTGGAACAGAGTCAGCAACGCCAAAATCGCTCGGTTGAGGTAAGGTCAGCGTGGGCAGTGGTGTAGCCTGCATCTGAGCCTTGCCCGAGGGGGTGGGGAAATGGGGCGTGGTGAAAATCCGGCCCGTGATCGTGAATTCTTTGCGCGTTGCGTCGATGTCACCGATCGCCGCGTACCCCGGAATCGTTTGAGCAATCAGCTGCCGGACGTATTGCGTATCCTTGAGCCGCCGCCAATCGACAGGCGAGTCACCGTGGAGACGATGGGCAATTTCGGTAATGAAATCGACTTCTGCAACCAAGTCAGCATCGCGCAAATGCGTTTTCCCTGGATCGTTCAGCCGCACAAAGTTATTCCCCGACTCGACTGTTGTTTTGTGGGGATTTTCGAAGCGGGCATAGACCGGCAAGATCAGCGTGTTTTGGCGAGCCAAGCCATGAAAATGTCCGAGATTGGGCTTGGTTGCTAGATAAATAATCGTGTCTACCTGCGCCAAGGCCCGTTTCGCCTGATGCAAGTCAGGATTCGCCGCATAGAAATTGCCCCCCAGACACAGCAGCGTATCGACCTTGCCAGCATCGGCTGCTTCCATCAGCGATCGCGCATCATAGCCCGGCACGCGGTTGAGCGATCGCCCCAGCAACTTCTCCAGCGCCGTACGGATTTCATCTTTGAGCTGATTGGTCACGCCCATGGAACCAAAGCCCTGCACGTTGGAATGCCCTCGAATCGGCATCAGCCCCGCACCCATTTTCCCGACGTTGCCAGTGATCAAGGCCGTATTGGCAATACCAAAGATATTCTCTACTCCATTCGCCTGCTGGGTAATGCCCATGGCCCAGGCAAATACCACTCGCGAGGCCTGACTAATCAGCGTTGCCGCAGCTTCAATCTCGGCTTGCGTCACCCCACAAGTTTCCACAATCTGTTCCCAAGAGGTCGATCGCGCCTGCTCCACAATGGCCTCCCAGTTTTCGGCGTGAGCCTGCAGGAAAGGAATGTCGATTAATTCACGATCAATCAGCGACTTTTGCATCCCCACCAGCAGCGCCAAGTCACTACCCGGAATCGGCTGCAGGAAAAGGGAAGCAATGTCGGAACCCGGCACCAGGGATTTGAGAGGAAACGCGGGTGAGCCAAACTTAACCAGACCCACTTCGCGTACAGGATTAATGACAATGACCGTACCGCCGCGATCGCGCAGCTTGATCAGCTCATTCATTAGGCGCGGATGATTGGCAGGGGCATTGGAACCAATCAGCACTACACAGCCGGACTGCCGCAGACTCTCCAGGCTAACCAGCGAAGTGCCTGTGCCAAAGACGGTCTTTAATCCTACTGAAGAGGCCCGATGGCACAGATCGGAGCAGTCAGCTAGGTTATTGGACCCCGTAGCCCGCAGCATCAGCTGCAGCAAAAAAGCCGCCTCATTGGAGGATCGCCCTGAACTGTAAGAAGCGACGCGATCGGGCGGTTGCCGAAACGCTTTTTCTACCAAGTCATACACC
>JBCBJE010000551.1:0-4360 GCA_038523735.1 Cyanobacteria bacterium J06626_18
CGTTGTTGAGGGCATCAACAATCGTTTGAAGCTGATCAAACGTTCCGGCTACGGGTTCAGAAATTTCGAGCGATTCAAATTACGCTGTCTGATTAGCTGGCATTTTCCTACTGTAGCTGCATAGTCAACCCGGTAGAGCCCTTTTTATTGTGATCAATCTACTTTTATGGCGAACGGTTATTAAGCCACTCAAGATATTGACTCGCACTGCCAAGCGCATTAGCAGCTGTTCAGTTAATCAACACCAGCACACTACCCTAGACCACCCTGGCTTGGAGCCTTTAACCCTGCGACGGGATGAACCGGGACAGTTAGCACGAGCCTTTCAATATATGGTCCACGTGCTGAGTCAACGAGAGCAGGATCTCCAACAAGCTGTACGCGAACGGACTCAATCCCTAGAACAGGAGATGGGCGATCGCCAAACAGCACAGGATGCTCTGCAAACCTATGCCCATGCCATCAACCATGATCTCCGCAACGTGGTGATGGGCATCGCAAGTCTGGTTCAAGGGATACGCTTTCGCAACGCTAGAACCGGTCAGAATGCTACTACCAACGATAGGGTGCAGCACTCAGACGACATTGCCATAGACGCAACTGAATTGACGATGATTCAGAAGGGGTGCGATCGCCAACTCAAGCTCATGAATTCCCTCATGGAAGTCCAGTCTTCTGATGTTTGGCGCATGGTGCTGCAACCGGAACCCTTCAGCTTGAGGAAACTAACAGACGAATTACATGCAGCGTATGAGCCTAACCTCACGGCAGCAGTCACTTTGGAAAATCAAATTCCTCGTGATCTGCCTCTGATTAGAGCCGATACCAATCAAATTCAGCGGGTGTTTGAAAACCTGATTGATAATGCGCTGAAATATAACCCAGAAGGCATCGCGATCACCTTGAATGCATCTGTTTGGGGACGCGATCGCTCAATGATTCGTTGTACGGTTTCTGATAATGGCATCGGTGTCGATCCTGAAAAAGGCCAGGGACTTTTCAAGCTGTATGCCCGAGGTCATGAAGAGCGTCAACCTCCAGGACAGGGTTTAGGGCTCTACATCTGCAGAAAAATTGTGGAGGCTCATAACGGCACTATTGGTGTCGAGTCTTCCCTCGTAGGGGGGGCGCAATTTTGGTTCACGCTACCGCTGCTAGGGAATTGATGGAGTAAGGGAGTAGTGGGTAGTGGGTAGTGGGTGATAGCTCGAGAAATGGGAGGGGGAAAGAGGGAAAGGGGGCTGAAACGGAGAGGTGCGTGAATGTTTCTATAAGCTAATCCGACGGGGTCGAAATTTATCTGTGGATGATATCTTTCAGAGCGGCTCGGAGGCGATAGATTTCGGCGGAGTTGCCGCCTTCGTCGCCCATTTTGGTGAACTGCAGCTTTTTTTGAGCTAGTTCGCCAGCCAGCTGGAGCAGATGTTTGTGTTGGGTTCTGGAGATTCCTAGCTGGGCGAGTTTGACTCGATAGCGGCGATCGCAAATGGCCTGGTAGACATCGATGGGGATAACGGCTGGTACTTCTTCCTGCAAATGCAGCAGCAGCCGCCCTCGGTCAACAATGCCAGCGACTAACCATAAAAGACCCATCACAAATGCGAGTGCCCCGTAGTTCAACAACGCCAGTCCGAAGGAAGTCCCATTGGTCACTTCGACCAGCGTTGCCGCTGCATTGTGAATAAGATGCCCAACGATTGCGAGTAGCAGCCCCCCCGCAATGACAAAAACTTGGACGAGGCGATCGCGGGTGTAACGTGCCAGTCCAAAGCCGATGCCTGTGAGGGCGGTCCAAAAGCCATGCAAGCCCCCAAACACGATCGCTCGCAGCACAAATAAAGCCACCCACTCGCCCCCGCTGGCAGTGCCCATCAGGTAAAAGATATTCTCAACATAAGCAAAGCCAAACCCCACCGTCGCGCCATATACGATGCCATCTACCCAGCCGTCAAATTCGTGGCGGCGTGTGAGGTAAATAATGGCAACCCCAATTCCCTTCAGGATCTCTTCAATGACAGGTGCCCCAATAGCCGCCTGGGTCAGCTCACTGGCTAGGCTACTCTCCCCCAAAAGCAACAGAATCGGAACGGACAGCAGCGTTTGCAGCACAACCGCAATCAGGACAGTCGGGATGGCTCCCCAGATGAAGGCATACAGCAGGTAGAGCGGCGGTTCCTTTTCATACCGATCCACACTCTATACCAGCTGCGTGTAGACATAGGCCGGAACCGCCAGCGTCAAAACCGTTATCAGAAGTTTCATCACCCATCAGGGATAACAACAACCGTTCGTGGAGACGAGACATTAATAGGGGCGAACGCTAGTTTGCTCACCGCAATACGAGAGCACGGCCTCGCCCCTACGTCCTAATACAAGGTTTGTATCAAACGTTTCCGATAGGTCTGGGTCAAGGGAGAGTTGTCCCCCAAAACTGCAAATAGCGTTAGTAACGCCTTCCGTCCCGCATCATCGCGATACCGACGATCGCACTTCACTAAGGCGAGAAATTGCTCCATAGCGGTCTCATAATCTTCGGCAATAGCCGCTTTGGCCCCCGCTAGATATAACTCATCCGCTGCCGTATTGAGTGTTGTGTCGGCAACAACCTGATGCAAGGCCATTAGCGATCGCAGCGCCGTTGCTTGTTCGCCATAGGGACGCTGATACGGATCGATTTTGTTCAGCAGCATTCCGGCACCGGTTAAATCACCCTGACTCAATCGAAACCGAGCCGCTTCCAAGACCACTTCTATACGGTCGGGGTATTGGGTCAGCAGGGTATCGTAGCCCTGAACAACCGTGTCTAGGTCACCGGTGGACTTGGCGGCGGCGATCGCGGCCATGCCCTCTTCAAAGGCAGATTTGAGATTAAGCTGCGCCAGCAGGTCGCGAATTTGTGACTCTTGCAACATGCCGACAAATCCGTTGTGAACCTGCCCTTGCCAAACCACTTTGACATCAGGCACTCCTTCGACCTGATAGATACGAGCCAATTCTGGATTCTGGTCAATATCAACCTTCGCCAGCACAAAGTTATATTCCTGGGTCAGCTTTTCCAGCACAGGCTTCAGCATCTGGCAAGGACCACACCACTGAGCCAAAAAATCAACCAGCACAGGCTTCTCAAAAGACTGCTCCAGGACAACGTCCTCGAATGTTTGATTCGTTACCTCAACCACTGACCCCATGATGTGCCTCTTTATATTGGCAAGCCGTCTTGGCAAGCCGTTTCCCGCTATTGCGCCGATATAGGCGAGGCATTGGGGGATTAGACCGCTTCTAGCAGACTAGCTCCTATAGACCCCATGCCTTGCCTCTACATTATTGCGGCAAGAATATACCTTGACCATATCCAGATTCCCGTTTGCTTGCGTCAGGAAGAACTTTAGTTTCTGAATCGGATGTGGTTTATGCCAATCACAATCCACTCTTGTTCGTCTTTTGGGCGAGCATCGAGCCGATTGAGGGCATGGGACCGGTCTAGGTTAGGATATTTCAACGGGAACTCTGCCTTAGCCACGCTTTCGATTCACTTTACAAGCTGGCGCTGGATTATTCGTGAATTGCCAAGATTTAACCTTGAATAAAGATACATGGCACGGTTTGCCCCCGTAACCCAACGTAGGTCTGGGCACCGATGAATACAAGCAGACTTAGAGCAACCTACTGGGAGACTGGGGAAATGGAACGTGTCTTATTTATTTTGGGATTGTTGGAAGATGAGGATGTCGATTGGCTGGTAGGGGCTGGGCGGCGGCGCGAAATTGCCCGCAACGAAGTTCTCATTCAGGAAGGCGTCCTCAATACCGCCATCTACCTAATTCTGTCGGGTCGCTTTGTGGTTGCCGTTGCACGATCGCCCCACACCGAAATTGCTCACATGTCTAGTGGTGAGGTAGTCGGCGAAATGTCCTTTGTGGACCACTTACCTTCCTCAGCGACCGTAAAAGCCTCTGAACCTGCGGTCGTGTTGGAAATTGACCGAGAGATCTTAAACCAAAAACTGGCTCAAGATGTGAGCTTTGCCCGTCGCTGGTACCACGCCCTTGCCATTCTCCTCTCCACCCGACTAAGAGGGACCGTGCGCTACCTGGAGGCAGAGTTTTGGAAGCCCTTCACGCTCGAAGAAACTCACTTTTCGCCTGATATGGCGGATAGTATGGAACTCGGGGGTATTCGCTTCGATTGGCTCATGCGACGCCTGAGGGATACGGATATCCAGCCCCATAAAACTTAAATTTATTGATAATAGCCGGAATGCTGCAGCTAGGGTGGGTAAATTGGCTTATCTAGAGGCTATACCTGACCCAAAGCATAATTTTTGCTGGGAAGCAGGCAGATAACTGGATGTAATGGTACA
>JBCBJE010000552.1:0-4344 GCA_038523735.1 Cyanobacteria bacterium J06626_18
AGGAGCTGGCAATACGAGGAGAAAGTGAATGACTGGGCACACTAAAAGCTGAGCCCAAATCTCCCTGTTCTTGACTCCCGATCGCTCTTCGCATGCGTGAGAACCTGGAAGCCGGTTTGGAGAGTTTTCGGGTGATCGCTGGCTCTATTGAAGCGACAGAGAAAGTCGCCGACGCCGCTTCCACCTAGCTGAACCCTTTGCCACTATGGATGAACTTTACTCAATCCTGCAGGCTGCCACCCACGAAGAGCGTGAGAATCTTGCCGCCTTGACAGGTTCAGCCTTCGGGAGCGCTCCTGAGACGTTGTGCAATCATCCCAAATTCCTCAGAGCCGGAAGCATTGGTCAAATATTCTGGAACGCCTCGTGGAAACAACTGGTCACGGATGTTGCTGACCATGTCGGTATCGACTGGCTAGCTACGCTCGACGATCACAGTTGGAGTGATTTACCAACGGCAGATATTGAAGCGGCGATCGTCCTTCAAGTTTTCCAAGACATCTTCGATACCCTCAGCCCTCAACAACGTCAGGAACTGCTCATGTCAATGGAACGCGATATTGACGATCCTGACCTTGCTACACTCATCGGTAGCGGTGGCGCGATGACAGCCGCCAAGCTCAGTGGTTTTGGTGTGTACTTTCTAGCCAGCACAACTCTGGGAAGCCTCACTAGCGCTTTAGGCATCACGCTACCTTTTGCCGTTTATATGGGGATGAGCCAAACCATTGCGCTCATTCTCGGCCCGATTGGGTGGACAGCATTAGGCGGAGGGTTACTCTGGGCGATAAATCAGCCCAATTGGCATCGCCTCGTTCTCGCTGTCATCTTCATCATTGCTCTACGCTATCCACGCTAATTGACCACAAAAACTTGCTGATTTCAGCGTAATGAATAGCAAAGGTAATTAACTCGCTGGGCAACCTGAATACAGACTGCTCAACATCCCCCCTCAGTTGCTGTAGTTCCCGTCTTCCTGAATCAATTTATCTTTTTTGGAGTATTTCAGTGTCCATACAACCGAGCCCCTCTAAAGGCCAAGCCAACCTGCAGTTAGCGCTGTGGAACAAGCAAGCCAAAGCCACATCTGATGACTTGCTCTACATACGCTTACAGAAATTAGGATTGCCAGAAGAAATCGTCTCTCGCCTCCATGACCTGCTCACGAAAGTACAGAACGTTGCCGGGAAGGTGATTCGGATCGGCAAAATCGTCTTGATGAAAATTCTCGACTTTGTGGAAGAGAACTTCTTCCTTGTCGCAGGCGTCGGCATTGGTGCGATATTGAGCGCAGCCATCTTTGGCCTCATGACATCGATTCCGATGATCGGTCCGCTACTGACTCCCATCGCTAAATTCCTTGGTATTACGATTACTGTCGCTGGTACAGTCGCCGGTCATAGCCTCGATCAAGTCCTCCCCGAAGTAGGCCAGAGTTTACGCCAAATCGCCGAAAAATTCTTCCAGCTTTTAGTCAACGTCTTGAACGCCATCTTCAGTTTAGACAACCCAGACTACACCTTCGCAGCCTCATAGGAAGACATCAATGTCCAAGAAGAAAGTTAGTAAGAAAGAACTGCTCAAAGCGATCAAGCAGTTAGAAAAGAATCCCCATGACCGTGCCAGAATCCTAGGCGAAGTCGGTGTTGCAGGCATAGGGGCCGCAGGGGCTGGAGCAGTCGCCGCTGTCGTTGGTGCTAGTTCAACAGCCATCCCAATTTATACTGCTTTAACTGGAGCAGCCTTGACAGTTGCCGCTCCAGTCACACTGGTTGCAGGTGCAGCAGTCGCGGGTGGTGTAGCGACTTATGGCATGGTGAAACTGGTCTCCAGTGGCGTGGCTCAAGAAGCCAAACGTCGGGAAATCAAGAAGCGGCTAGAAAAGCAATTGCAGGACCTTGAAGTCCAAGAGCGTCAGGCCGAATTAACCATCTCTAACAAGAACGACTTCATTATTTTCTTGAAGACACCCTTGGAGCAAAACTTGGTTACGGCGGATCAAGCCCAGCAACTGATCGAATTGGTTGAAACCGGTCAACTCTCCCTACAGGAGGCTTATCAGTTACTCAAAGATATTCTGGAAGAGGGGGCAACAACAGCTCCTCTGCGCTCGCGACAACCTAGTCTGACGAACAAGTGCTGTTGGTGATCTGCGACCAACAGCACCCCCACTTATGTGTTGCCACTATGTTTAACCACAAAGCCAAAAAGCAGGCAGTCAGAACTCTGAAACAGACTCAGAAATCTTATGAGGAATGGATTTCAAAAGTCACACAGAAAGCTCAAGACCTGTTTGAACAAAGGTTCACCACTGCCGAAGCTATTATTCAAGCCTGTCAAGACTACATTAATACTCTCGCTAATTCGCCCAAGGAGTTCGATAAGTCTGTCGCTGGATACAAAGTGGAGTATCGCCAATTTCGAGACTTGAGCCGTCAGATCGAACTAGAAGTCAAACAACAAGCCCGAGTGCGCAAATCGACTGTTGGCGCTGGCGTTGCTACGGGTGCTGGCGCTGCTGCCCTTGGCCCCTCTGCCGCCATGGCCGTTGCCACGACCTTCGGCACAGCTTCTACGGGCACGGCCATCTCTGCCCTTTCTGGAGCCGCCGCGACCAATGCGGCATTGGCATGGTTGGGGGGCGGCGCGCTTACTGCCGGTGGAGCTGGGATGGCTGGGGGACAAGCCTTCTTAGCGTTAGCCGGGCCAGTGGGATGGGCCATTGGTGGTCTAGCGCTCGTGGGCGGTGCCGTTTGGAGCAGCAGCCAAAATGAGAAGACCGCACAAGAAGCCGCCAAACACACCACACAATTGCAAGCCGAAATCCGCAAGCTCGAAGCCGCTGATAAAGAAGTTCAGGCACTTTCAATCCTGACGCAAAAACACGCTGATGGTGTGCAATCTCATCTGTCTACACTGACTGAGCAAGCACCTAAAGACTATCGCCAATTCTCCAAAGAACAGAAAGAGCTGCTGGGAGCACTAATCAATAGTGTCCAAGCCCTGTCATACCTTCTCAAGAAAAAAATTGCCTAAGAGGTTGTCACCGTGAAGGCAAACCATCACCAGACAACTCAGATCATCGGGGGGGTGGTTGCAGCAACTAACCAACAGCGCCTCACCGAACTCCAGGAAGCCCTTGGCATACAAGGACAAGCCCTCACCAACGCTCTGCAAGAAATTCAGAAAGTCCGCGAGTTTGTGGGCACCCCTGAGCACATCCTGGGCAGCCAATTAACCAAACACGGTGAAATCGCAGAACAAGTTGAAGTGGGCATTCGCAATGCTTGGAACCTTATCGAGCAGCAACCGCCTACCGCAACCTTTGAAACCGTCGGTCGTACCGCCCCAGCCGACTACCTCGTCGATGGCGTCGAGGTGCAATCCAAGTTCATTAATGGGGCCACCCAAAATCTCGACCATGTGTTGGAGCATATAACCAAGTATCAAAACTTTGGTCGTGACGGTTCGTACTATCACATTCCCCGCGACCACTATGAGGTGATTGAAAAGATCCTCAAGGGCGAGTCGGTCGATGGCTTAGCGGCCAAAACAGTTCGCAAACTTCAGGCGCAAATTCAGGCGATTGAACAAACCACCGACCAGCCTTTTACGACAGTCGTCAAACCTGGCGTCTCCTCATACGCCGAAGTTCAGCAAGGTAAGATTCACGAAACGCTAGTAAATCATGAGGACACTATTCGCGATCGCGATGCTGACCAGAGAAGTGCCCTTGAAATTGAGCATCAAGCGAGTATCCATGAAATGGCCCAAGTGGCGCTCAGAGGGGCAGCGATCTGGGCTGGACTCAAAGTCACCTTCAAACTCCTCGAGAAAGTCCGAGCAGGCAAAAATCCTTTCAAGGGCGAATTCCAACTAGAAGACTGGCAAGATATCGGCCTCACCGCCGCTCAAGGTGGTGCAATGGGAGGTGTTTCAGGTGCTTCTATCTATACCATGACTAATTTTGCCAATCTCTCTGCCCCGCTGGCCGGGGCTATCCTTAGCGCTGGCTATTCCGTAGCCAGCTTGGCTGGCCACTACCGCAAAGGCGAAATCGATTTCGACGAGTTCTTAGACCTGGGACAGCTAGTCTGCACCGAGTCAGGCATGGTGGCTGTGGGAGCCGCGATTGGACAAGCAACCATTCCCATGCCTGTGATTGGAGCAGTCGTTGGCACGATTACAAGTCGGCTCGTCATCGGCTTTGGCAAAAAGTATTTGACTGATCAAGCTGAAGAACCGCGTGATAGGCAGCATCAATTCGTTGCTCCCACTGGGCATGGTGTTGCTCTATCCAGGCTTCGAGTTCGTCAGCTTGATCAGTCAAATACTTTTTGCCAA
>JBCBJE010000553.1:0-4343 GCA_038523735.1 Cyanobacteria bacterium J06626_18
AAGGCTCCTGAAACGGTTATTTAGGCTTTTACGAACCATAGGTTCCTCACCATATCTGAATAGAGCCCCTGAATTAATTAGTGCCTTTGAATACAATTGAATTCCTACGCCAGCAACTCAGAGCTAACTCTACTCACAGTCATCTAATAAGCTTTTGATGTATCGAAAAACGGATGCATCCCCTTTCATAAAAGTCTCATACAACTCTCATTTTGATGCTAGTTGAGTCTATAGCTTGCTCACACCTCAATGTGAAGCTTTTATGCTGTTTTCTCTTTTCTTTGAAGACTCAGTGAAGTGCAGCCTGACTTTCCTGATGAGGGTGTCTCCCAAAGCGCTACCCGCTCAGAGCAGAAAATTTCCGGGGTTTGGGAGTCGGAATCAGCAAACCTGCGACGGGGATCCTGCCGCTAAGCAACCTTACAATCAACCATGGAAGCAAATATAAAGGGTGTGTAGATAAAGACCACACCTGAGGCCTTGTCAATCTTGCTAGCTCTATGCGTCGAATATCACCCAAGCAATTACTCGTTGGCGACTTTACCTGGGCACGACTAGTGCGATCGCTGCTGTTGATCTACGCTCTTTTTGCCCTGTATGTCTTCTTTCGGGCCGATAGCATGATCTTTTTACCCCAGCCCGCTAGCTACCGCGACGAAGCGACCGATAATCTCCTCAAACTGCCGGTCACTGACACTGAACAGATATCTGCCGTTTACTTACCAAACGCGCAAGCCACGCACACGATCCTCTACATTCACGGCAACGCTGAAGATCTAGGCGACATTCGGCCTTTCCTAGAACAGTTGCATAACTGGGGCTTCAGCGTGTTTGCTTACGACTATCGAGGGTATGGCACGAGCGACGGCAAGCCTAGCGAACGCAATGCCTATCAAGACGCCATAGCTGCCTATCGTTATCTCACCGAACAGCAACAAATTTTTCCCGAGCAAATCATCGTTTACGGTCGCTCTGTAGGGGGCGGCTCCGCCACCGAACTTGTCAGCCAATATCCAGTGGGTGGCCTGATTCTGGAAAGCACCTTCACGTCCGTCTTCCGCGTCGTCGTCCCCTTTCCCCTCTTGCCTTTTGATAAATTCCCCAATCGCGCCAAACTCCTCACTATTCAAGGCCCCGTCCTCATCATGCACGGCCAAGCTGACCGGACGATCCCCTTCCATCATGGCCAAGCACTGTACGAAGCTGCTCCCGCCCCCAAAGCTTTTCTCTGGGTCGAAAACGCTGGACATAACGACTTTGCCCTCGTCGCGGGCGATCGCCTCCGGGAAGCTTTGGTATCGTTCCAACAGATAGTTGAAGAGGAGCGTGGGGAGTAAGGGAGTGGAAGGGTAGATGAAGTTTGGTTCTTGGTTCTTGGTTCTACCTTGCGGGAAGGGCATAGCCCTACGTTCTTGGTTGGTGGATTGGTTATTGGGTAGTGGTGGAGTTGGGGCGAGGCATTCGAAGCATAGAGTCTCAATGCGTAGCTAGCATACAGGCCAAGTGCCTCGCCCTTACGAGATTTTGCTTCCCCATTCCCTACTATTCTTCCCCCCTGCTCCCCTTCTACCCTCCCACTCCCCTACCCCCTATCTATGCCCTACTCTCGTCGCCAGCTCTTAAAATTCCTCCTGTCCAGTATCGGTGCTTTTGCACTCAAGCCTCAGCCAGCAATAGCCGCGAATAGTGGACACGTCATCGTCGTAGGGGCAGGTTTAGCGGGACTTGTCGCTGCTTATGAACTGCAGAAGGTGGGCTGGCGGATCACGGTTTTAGAGGCGCGCGATCGCGTGGGGGGTCGGGTAATGACCGTGCGATCGCCCTTCACCGCAGGACAACACGCGGAGGCCGGAGGAGAATATATTGATAGCCTGCGGGTCCATAGTCAGATGCATCGCTATGTCCGCGAGTTTGGCCTGCGGTTGGAGCCAGTGAATCGCACCCCAGCAACAGAAGGGATGTACTACATGCAGGGCCAGCGGTTTCCGTTAAGTAACCAGGGCATTGAGGAAGCGTTGGGAGCCCGTATTTGGCAAGATGAGGATCGCTTCTGGAAGCAGCTTGAAGCTTTGGCTCAGTCAATCACTGACCTAGATCATCCTGAACAGGCTCCCGATGCAGCTGAGCTTGATCAAATCGTCCTTTCCCGCTGGATTGAACAGTTGTCACAAGCTCCGGCAGCTCAGGTCCTGACGAAACAATATCTGCGGGGTGAGTACGATGATCCCGAATGGCTGTCACTCTTTTTCTTAGTTCAGCAGGCAGCGCTGTACAACCAGGTGCCCGACCATCGTCTAGAGATGTATCGGATTCGGGGGGGCAACGCTCAACTGCCGAAGGCGATCGCGCAATCGCTCGTTTCTCCTGTGCTCTTGAATGCTCCAGTGACGGAAATTAAACAGACTGCTCTGGGGGTGCAGGTGACGCACGAGCAAGGAAAAGTCACTGGGGATTTTGTTGTACTAGCAACGCCCCTACCGCCGCTGCGGACCGTTCGCTTTGACCCTGCCCTGAGCCCAGACTTGCAGCGGGCGATCGCAGAACTCAACTATGGGTCTCACGTGAAGGTGATTGGTCAATTCCGCGATCGCTTCTGGCAGCAGGCTCCCGGTATGGCGGTCCCGGCCATTACCGACTTGCCGTTGGGATTTGTCAGCGAAGCTACCACGAACCAACCAGGACGCCCTGGAATTCTGACGGCATATGTTTCCGGCAAGTATGGGCGGCAACTGGGGGCGATGGATGAGCGCGATCGCCTGGCCACGGCCCTGACTCAATTGGAAGAGCTGTATCCCGGTGCGAAGCAGCACCTCAAAACCGCTATATCCTATGTGTGGGCACAGGATCCTTGGGTGGGCGGCTCCTATTCTGCCTATGGTCCTGGACAGATTACGAAGTTATGGCCTGCCTTGCGCCGTCCCTATGGTCGCATTCTGTTTGCGGGAGAACATACCGACGCCTACATTGGCTATATGGAAGGAGCTGTTCGTAGCGGTCAGCGGGCGGCTTCACTGTTGAATGTATACCCACCTCAAAAGCTGGGCACTCTGACTGTGCCTAGCTAGCCCTAAAACCCATGACTCACTCCGATCAAAGCTTCCGCAGCCAAATTCGACTCTGGAAAAACTATTGGGTGAAGCAATATCTACACTTTCGGGTGTATCAAAATCCCGACCCTTACAGAATTACCCTCCGCAAGCGCCCGGTGCAAATTTTGTGGATGCTCAGTCATATGCGCTCCGGCTCTTCACTGTTGACGCATATTCTCAACGCGAATCCTGAGGTTATGGGCTATGGCGAAACCCACATTCGCTACGAGTCGTCAGAGGATTTTAAGCGGCTGATGTGTAAGGTGTATTGGGAAGGACAAGAGTATCGCACCTTGAGCGATTGGCAAAAGCTCACCCTTCAAGAGACCTATATTTTAGACAAGCTTTTGCACAACAATAAGCTCCTTGATCCAGATTTATTGTCATCAGAAAATATACACGTTCTCTTTCTGGTCAGAGAACCGCAGCGAACCCTCAACAGTATTCGCGACCTCAAACCAGACTGGACCGAAGCAGAAACCCTCTCGCACTATTGTAATCGCCTCAAGGGGCTGGTCACCTACGCTGAGAAAATCGATAACCCAGCAAGAAGCCTGCTCATCCGTCACGATCAACTAATCAATGAAAGTTCCCAAGTCTTTACTGCACTTCAAACGTTTTTAGGAACCCAAGCCGAGTTCACAGAAAAGTACCAGCTCCTCAAAACAACCGGAGCCAAGCACGTAGGTGATCATCGCGGCAAAATCATGGCCGGCCAAATTGTTAGAACTCAGCGAGAACTCAAAGAAACCGTTTCCCAAGCCTCCGTTGATCAGGCCCAAGATGTTTATCAAGACTGCTTACAACGCCTTTCCCAACTCTCAATCCCAATAAAAAAGACCTCATAAGATGGTCATAGATTTGGATTGGGTGGGCATTTTTAGTGATGAATCCAAGTTTTAGGGCATCCCTCAATCACCAATGCCCATTACGGTTCAACTAAATTGTTTCTAAGAAGAGAAAGTTCTTTAGCCTCTTCAACATCTGCTTCGCACAGTACTCGAAACCAGATTGAGTCAGGAACATATACCCTGTCATCCGAGTACCAAATGGGATTTCCTTCGCCGAAAATTGCCACGTCCCATGCACCCAAGCTGGAATGATATATCGAGCGCTTACCAGTGCCAGCTAGACTACCTTTCCGAGTATCGTCATCAACGGTAGAGCGTACTCCGTATCCATTCGGAGTCCCATATGTAAAGTTTAGAGACTCATTAAATCCTTCCTCTCTAAGGTAAACAGTGACTTCGCCAT
>JBCBJE010000554.1:0-4336 GCA_038523735.1 Cyanobacteria bacterium J06626_18
ATAGAGTCTTGATGCGTGGTAGAAATACTGGCCAAATGCCTCGCCCTTACGGGATTTTGTTCACCCACTCTCCATTACCTCTTTCCCTTTCACCTTTCTCCCTGTGCTCTTCCACTCTCCCATCCTCCTACTCTTCCACTCTTCCACTCTTCCACTCCCCTCATCCTCGCAGCGCCACAATCGGATCTAGTCGAGCCGCCTGACGCGCTGGAATCACGCCAAAAATAAGGCCAATACTGCCAGAAACCCCTGTTGCTAAGACAATGGCACTCAGGGTCACCCCCGGCTTCAGTGGACTGAAAACTGCCACCAAAAACGCCCCCCCTGAACCCAACCCGATGCCAATCAAGCCGCCCGCAACCGACAGCATGATGGCCTCGATCAAAAACTGCGTGAGAATCACTTGCTGAGTCGCCCCGATCGCTTTTCGCAGCCCAATCTCATGGGTCCGTTCCGTCACCGAAACCAGCATGATGTTCATCACCCCAATGCCCCCCACCAGCAGCGAAATGCCCGCGATCGCCGCTAGCACCAAACTCAAAGCTCCCGTCACCTGTGCCACCAAATCTTGAAAAGACTTGTTCGCAAAAATAGAGAAATCGCGCTTGCCGTGGCGACGGGTCAAGATATTGCCAACCTGAAACGCTGCGGCTCGAATACTCTCCGCATCACGAGCTGAAACTTCCAGAAAATCAATGGGTGTTCCATTGGGCGATCGCCGACCCGAAAGCTGATAGGCCATCGTTGTAATCGGAACATAGGCCGTCTCGTCATAATTGACGCCAAACAGGGTGCCTTTACTCGCCATCACCCCAATCACCTCAAAGTTGAAATCCCCTACCTGAACCATTTCACCCATAGGCGATTCTTGACCAAACAGCCGCCGTGCCAGCACTGCCCCCAACACAATCGTCTGCGTATTTTGCTCCACATCCGTCGGCGTCAAGAAGCGACCTTCGGCTACCTGCAAACTACGCACATATGCAATTCCTGGAGCCGACCCAATCACCTCTCCAGGCCGCGATCGCTGTCCATATGTGAACTGCAGCTGCGTCACAATCTGAGGCGCAACTTCTAAAACTGCAGGAGCCTGCTCCGCGATCGCCGCTACATCTGCCAGCGTCAGCTGAGCCGCATCCTCCGTCGGCCCAAATTCATCCGGACGTCCTGCAAAAACACTGAGCTGATTCGGCCCAAAAGACTCCAACCGATCCTGCGTAAACTGCTTCGCCCCCTGCCCAATCGCCACAATCGAAATCACCGACGCATTACCAATAATGATGCCCAACATCGTCAACGCACTCCTGAGCTTATTCGCGCTCAGCGTCTTGACCGCCATTTTGAAGTTTTCAGTCAGATTCATAGGTTCTTGGTTATTCGTTCTTGGTGGATGGTGATTGGTACTTAGTTCTTAGTTCTTGGTTGATAGTGGATGGTTGGTGGAGTTGGAGCGAGGCATTTGGAGCAGCGAGTCTCGATATGTAGTGAGGATACGGACCAAATGCCTCGCCTTTACAGGATTCTGCTCCCCCCATCTCCCCATCTCCCTCTCTCTTTTCCCACTACTCACTACCCACTATCTAAAAGACCGTATCCACCCCTTCAATCTTTTCCCCTGCTGGTGGCTCGATAAGAATGCGATCGCCGGACTCTAGTCCGTCAACAACTTCTACTTGAGACCCAGTGGTGATGCCGATTTGAATGGGTTGAAAGGTGGGTTGGGCGGTTTCAGTGTGGACATACACGCCGGTTTCACCATCCGGTTGGGTGACGACAGCAGCAAGGGGAATAACCAGGGCATCACTAATGGGGTCGCCCACAAACGTCATGCGGACATTCATGCCGGATTTCAGCTCGTTTTGCCCGGTTTTTAGCGCTACCTTGACGCGAAAAACCGTGACCTCGTTCTCGCGAATGGCACGTGGCGCAATGAGTGTTACCTCCCCTGCAAAAACCTGGTCAGGATAGGCACTGTTGCGAATTTCAACCGTCTGCCCGGCCTGAAGTTTGGCGATGCTGGCTTCCGGTACCTTAGCCTCAATTTCCAAGCCGCTGGAGAGTTCCGCGATCGACGTAGAGGTCGCCCCGTCATCCGAAGACGCTGCCGTAGTCGGGGTGACGAAATCGCCGGCTTCGGCAAATCGGCGTGTAATCACGCCATCCAACGGAGCCCGCACGACTGTCTCATCCAACTGTATCTGGATGGCCGCTAGCTCCGCTTCGGCTTGGGCGACAGCAGCTTCGGCTTGGGCAATTGCTTCTACCCGCGTGCCATTTTGTAGCCGCGTCAATGCAGCTTCAGCCTCCTCCAGTCGTCGTTGCTCAGCCACTAGATTGGCACTTGTTTGCTGTTCAGTCATCCGATATGTGCCTAATTCATTTGCCGAAATCGCCCCTTGATCAGCGAGCTGTTGAAACCGCTCAAACTCCTCACGGGCCTGCTGCATCTGAGCCTGAATCGCATCGATAGAAGCCTGAACCGTTTCTACTCGCGCCTGAGCTTCAGCAATTTCTTCCGGGCGTGCTCCTGCTCTGGCTTGGGCGAGTTCCGCCTGAGCTCGTGCCAGCGATGCCTGAAATTGCTCAACTTCAGCCTGACGCCGTCGACTGGTCATGCGAGCTACTACCTGACCTTCAGTGACAAAATCACCTTCCTGGATAAACAGCTCGGCAATTTTGCCAGAATCCTCAGAACTGAGGTTGATCGTCCGTTCTGCCTGAACTACACCGCTGGCTTGAATTTGGGTCATCAAATTCTGACGTTCCACCAAAACGGTTTGCTGGGCTGAGGAGGATGCTGTAGTGCTCGCCAGACGTTGCTGGGCATAGACGATCGCGATCGCTCCAACACTAGCCGCGGCTATCAGCCCCCAGACCCAAGGTGCAACCGACTTAAAGCGAGTCCATGCGTGAACTTTCATAGCTGTAGTGCAACGACTTCACCCGTGATCGTAGAAATTCCAATCCAGCATTGGCATGAGCCCAAACGCCTGAAAATTCTGAGTCCAAGGATCGGTTTATGAGTAGGACTTTAGGACTAAGAACAACAGGACGACGGTCACTGGCAGAGTATCAATAGGCTACTTAAGGTAAGTAGGTCGTCAACCATCCCCCCCCCAAATAGTTAGCTCGCTCCCAAGGAGCCACTACGGGAACAGCTACATGCAGCCAACTCGCACAGCCAATCAGCCCTCAACTCATCAGGGTTTGGAGAAGGAACATAATTATGAAAAACTCAACATGGGAACAGTTCGGATTTGCTTTTATTGATCGCTTGCGATTACCAGTCCTATTATTTTTAGGAGTTTCACTCCTAACCTACAAGCCTCCCAGTGCTATGCTCATCCGCCACGATATCAACCCGGATGCTTACATCGTCAATGAAGCAGACTATCCAGCTGTTTTTCCCTTGTTCGAAGATGAAAATATTAAAGAGTGCGTGGCTACTTTGATCGATCCAAACTGGGCCATCACTGCTGCACACTGTCTAGTCTTGCTGTACGAAAATGATTTTCTAGAAAGTGGCTATCGAGTTAATATTGCAGGCGTTGAAAATACGATTAATCAGATTGTATGGCCTGAAGAATTAGGAACCCTGGACGCCATTACAAGCGATGAAAATGACTTAGAAGAGTTTGACCCTTACGTTAAAGATGCCACCTATGATACTGCTTTAATTGAGCTGCATGATGTAGTTGAACACGTTACCCCAATTGCGCTCTATGAGGGCAGCGATGAAGTCGGAAAAACAATCTTGTTGCTCGGCTGGGGCGACTTTGGTACAGGCGATGTCGGACTTCCCCCAGAGCCCATTAACGATCGCCAGTTCCGACAAGCCACTAACCAAATTACAGCCACAGAAGCCAATTATCTGTTTTTTGAATTCGATGACCCTGTATCGGGCAATGCGCTGCTTCTGGAAGGCGTTAATGGTCCTGGCGACAGCGGGGGACCTGCCCTAGTTGAGACAGACAGCGGACTGCAGATCATCGGTGTAAGTTCTGGTGGTGAATACAAAACAGAAGAGGAAAATGAACTCAAGCCTCAGGGGCAATACGGCTGGCAAGAGTTTTACATACGCGTTTCACAAATGCGTTCTTGGATTAATCGGATAATCCATCCAACTGATTAACCATCATCAGCTCATCCGATTGTTTAACTGATGATTTGGATCGCAGCGTCCAATAGGGCGGAAAATCCTGATAACACACCCTATCCCTAAGGACTTCAAATCCATTTTTCTGATAGAACCGAACAGCCTGTTCAGTAAATGTTAGTAAATAGCAAGGCAGTCTTTCTTGGTCCGCTCGTCTGAGTACATGTTGTAATAAAGCGC
>JBCBJE010000555.1:0-4333 GCA_038523735.1 Cyanobacteria bacterium J06626_18
AACTGCCGCGTTGGCCAGCGGCAGTTCGGTTGGACGGTGAACGGCTGACCTTGTTTGTGGATGAAGCGACACCGGAAGACACACTGTGGCACGGTCCCACGCCCACGCGGGAAGAACTCGCAACACAAATGGGCGCCGATGCCGCCTATCCCTTGGCGGCGCTATCCGACTTTGCCAAAGGAACGGCGACGCTGCCGGTACAGGACGCTGCGACGCTGGGCGAACAGATGCAGCTGCGAGAAATGCTGCAGCCTGCTCAGGATAAGGCGCTAGCTGAAGCTATCATCACCGTCAGGCTAACTCATGATGAGGGGGCGATCGCGGCCATTCGCCAAGCCGCAGCGGTCTCTGTACAGGCGCATCAAGCGGGTATGCGGACGACGGCTCCTCACAAGACAGAAGCAGCGGTGCGGGCCGCCATGGAGGCCGTCATTATGGATCGTGGCATGACCTGTGCCTATAACAGTATCGTCACGGTTCATGGCGAGGTTCTCCACAACGAGGTTTATCATCACACGCTGCAGTCAGGGGATCTCTTGCTGGCCGACGTGGGGGCCGAAGCGCCTTCGGGATGGGCCTCTGATATCACAAGAACTTGGCCAGTCAACGGCACCTTTTCATCCCCACAGCGGGATATTTATGACGTGGTGCTAGCTGCTCACGATGCCTGTATCGATGCAGCTCGTCCCGGTGTGGAGTATCGGGAGCTGCATCTGCTGGCTTGCCAGACAATCGCGGCAGGTCTGGTTGATTTAGGCATTCTTAAAGGCCAGCCCGATTCGCTGGTGGAGCAGGATGCCCATGCGCTGTTTTTTCCCCACGGAGTCGGTCATCTGCTGGGCTTAGATGTCCACGACATGGAGGATTTGGGGGATTTAGCGGGCTATGCACCCGGACGACAGCGCAGCGATCGCTTTGGGCTGGCCTTTCTACGATTGGATCGACCTTTGCAGGCGGGCATGGCCGTCACGATTGAACCGGGTTTTTATCAAGTACCGGGTATCCTGCAGGACCCTTCGCGGCAGGAGTGTTACGACGGCATCGTAGACTGGGAGCGTCTGGCTCAATTCAAAAAAATTCGGGGCATCCGCATCGAAGATGATGTGCTGATTACGCCCTCAGGTTGTGAAATCCTAACATCGGCGCTCCCCACCAAAGCGGGAGCGATTGAGGCGATCGTAAACTCCTGAGTTTTATTTGTGAAGAGACGATGGAGAATGTGGTTGGATATCTTCGGATATTACCGACTCCCCCTGTAGGATCGGAAGCAAGACTCTTAAAACTGGCTATGGTTGAGACTCTCCCCTCGTCCCCCCGCTCCGTAGTGTCCCGTGCCCCTCGATTTGAAGCGCTTGGAATGAGACGCGATCGCATTCTAGCGGCGATTGATGTGGGCACCAACTCCATCCATATGGTGATCGTTAAAATTAAGCCCACGCTGCCCGCCTTCACCATCATTGATCGCGAGAAGGAAACCGTTCGACTAGGTAACTTTGCGGCGGACGGCAATCTTTCTAAAGACGCTATGGAGCGAGGCATTGCCGCACTTAAACGGTGTCGGGCGATCGCTGAAAGTTTCAAGGCTGAGGAAATCCTTGCGGTTGCGACCAGCGCCGTCCGCGAAGCCCGTAACGGTCAAGCCTTCTTGAAACAGGTGGAACGTGAAGTGGGCCTTTCGATAAATCTCATTGCCGGAACGGAAGAAGCCCGGCGGATTTATCTCGGCGTCCTCTCGGGGATGGAGTTTCACCATCAGCCTCACGCCATTATCGATATTGGCGGTGGCTCAACGGAGCTGATTTTAGGGACGGGCGAACCTCATCGCTTCCTCAGCAGCACCAAAGTGGGCGCTGTACGGCTGACGGCCCGCTTCGTCACGACCAATCCCATCAGTGATGAAGAGTTTGGCTGTCTGCAAGCCTTCGTGCGGGGTCGCATCGAACCCACTATTGAAGACCTGAAAAGTTATTTGTCTCCCGATGAGACATTGCGCTTAGTAGGGACTTCAGGAACCGCTGAGTGTCTGGCGATTCTGGCAGCAGAAGAACGGCTCGGATTTGTGCCTGAACCCCTCAATGGCTTTCAAATGAGCCTGCAGGAGTTACGCAGTTGGTTGGATAGACTGCGCCGTATGAGCTTCAAAGAGCGGCTAGAGTTACCCGAAATGTCGGCCCGTCGGGCTGAAATTGTGGTGGCAGGCGCAGTCATTCTGCAGGAATCGATGGAATTGCTGGAGGTTGATAGCCTCACGATTTGCGAACGAGCACTGCGCGAGGGCGTTGTGGTCGATTGGATGTTGGGCAACGGCCTCATTGAAGACCGGATGCAGTTTCAAGGCTCTGTGCGGGAACGGAGCGTGTGGGCGACTGCGCAGAAATATCAGGTGATTGAACAGCGGAGCGATCGCATTGCTGGATTTGTACAGGGTCTCTTTGATGCAACCCAAGGCATCCTCCACCACTGGGGTAAACCCGAGCGCGAGCTGCTGTGGGCGGCGGCAATTCTCCACAACTGCGGCCACTTCATCAGCCACTCAGGGCACCACAAGCACTCCTACTACCTGATTCGGCATGGCGAACTGCTGGGCTACACAGAAACGGAACTTGAGGTCATCGCCAACATTGCCCGTTATCACCGCAAAAGCTATCCCAAGAAAAAGCACGAGGGCTTCCAAAATCTGACAACAAAGTACCACCGGCAGCTAGTGGCTGAGATGAGCGCGATGCTGCGCGTAGCCGTGGCGCTGGATCGTCGCAGTATTGGGGCGATCGCATCCGTCTGCCACCACTACCATCCGGCGACCAAAACGTTACACCTAGACCTTAAGCCTGCATCGCCCTACGACGATTGCGCCTCCGAACTGTGGAATTTGGACTACAAAAAGCAATGGTTCGAAGAACTCTTTGGGGTGCAGTTGGTAGCCCATCTGGTCTAGCGGGTAGCCTAGACGCGACTTGACGTGTGAACTCATCCGGTAGGCGCGCAGATGACACAGCCCAGTTTCTTCATTGTCGGAGCTCCGAAGTGCGGCACAACCGCCTTCTGCAAGTATCTGGATCGCCATCCTGATGTGTTTATTCCGCAGCTCAAGGAACTGCACTACTTTGACACGGACCTGAAAACTAAAAACAAGGCCAAGACGCTGCCGGAGTACCTAGCGCTTTTTGCTGAAGGTGAAGGCAAAATCTGTGGTGAAGGCAGTCCGACCTATCTCTATTCCAAGACAGCGGCCAAAGAAATCCACGCCTTTAATCCTGATGCAAAGATTATCATCATGCTCCGCGAACCGGTGGAGATGATGTATTCCTTCCACAGTCAGCATTTGTTCAATGGCTCTAGCGAAACAGTTCAAGATTTTGAGACTGCGATGAACCTGGAATCAGAGCGCAAACAGGGCCGCGAAATTCCTGCTCGATGCCTCGAGCCCCAAATTTTGTTCTATCGAGATTTTGCCCGGTACGCCGATCAGGTCGAGCGCTATTTCAATGTCTTTGGTAGAGAAAACGTTAAAGTTATTTTGTTTAAAGACTTCACCCGCAACACCGACACCGTCTTTCAAGAAACGCTCAAATTTATCGGAGCTGACTCCAGTTTTGAGACCGATTTTGCGGCCAAGAATTCCAACAAAAAGATCCGCAATACCTGGCTACAAACGCTGATCAAATATCCCCCTACTCGGGTTCTAGAAGTAGGAAAGTATTTGCTGCCGATTCCACAATCGACACGACGGGCTTTGCTAGAAGGGACAAAGTCAAAGTTGAAGAAACTGAACACCCAAAAAGCACCCCGCAAATCTCTGGAGCCTGAGTTACGCGATCGCCTGATAAAGGAATTGGAGCCTGATACTCGACGCCTTGCGGAATTAATCGATCGAGATCTGAATCACTGGCTCCAAGCTTCGAGGTAGCCTATCGATATTCTGGCCGATGGGCAAATTGGGGCTATTCTCTTCTTTAAAGTTTATCGGTGTGGATCTTGCCCATCCTACAAAACCATTGTGACTCTCCTGCAACTGACCGTTTGGCTAGCTCAACCTACTAGCTCATGAACGATGCTGTCATTATCTTAGTCAAGCCAATACAAAAGCCATAGGCTGGAGATAAGGAAGATGCAAAAGAAGAACCGTCGTATTACTGCTTCTTTACTATTTGCAGGTTTATTAGCAGGGTTGTTAACAGGCATCGAAGGCGGGTTTAGACGAGCTGCGTTTGCCCAAGTTCTACTGAACGAGCAGGGCAAACTTCCCGCTAGTGAGCAGGGCAGCTTTGATTTAAACGTAAACGCCTATTCTTTTGAGGGAGAGTCGGGTCAAACTTTGATCATCGAACTCACG
>JBCBJE010000556.1:0-4331 GCA_038523735.1 Cyanobacteria bacterium J06626_18
CTCTTCTACAGGTCTTATGTGACCTAAAACTAAACAATCTGAGGCAACTTTGAAGGACTGTGGGTGCTAGCTATTCAAAGTTTTGCCTGAGTTTCGCCTGCGCTAATCACATTCTTTTGAGGAGTCAATATGTCTTCATCCACGATTGTACAACCCCTTATGAGCGATGCTGACAGCTTAGTCCAACAGCATCTTGATTTCAGCCTTAAAACAGCGCTGGAAATGCTTCAAGAATGGTCACAAACTAGCCAGCTTGAAGCATTTAGTAATGTATTTGAGGGGAGTGATTTGGCATCACCCGATCACGCTAGCTTGCAATCCCTCTATCAGGCTTGGCAGCAAGGTGACTTTTCTCAATTACCTGCGATAGAACTGCTTTCTGCGGCTGAGTTAAATGGGGCTCAAGGAGTCTTTTCAGCCAATCTCCAGACGATTTATTTGGCAGCTGACTTACTGACTAGTCAGGCCTTTAATCCAGAAAGCGTGGCTGGGATTTTACTCGAAGAAATTGGCCACTTCGTAGACAGTCAAGTTAATTCTATCGATACGCCCGGCGACGAAGGCGCAATTTTTGCGGCTCTGGTGGAGGGTGATCAGCTCAGTGAAAGTCAGCTGGCAACTTTGCAAGCAGAAAACGATGCGGCTACCCTGCACCTCAACAATGGCCAGACGGTCGTAGTCGAAACCATGACGCCCTATGCTTGGAGCCAGTCTGCGTTGACAGCGTTTCGGAATGGCTTAGATGATTTTCTCAATAATTTGCAAGACGGCATTGTTGATGCGATCGCCGACCAAGAACTCCCGCTAATTGGCTCAGCTTTAGAACGCGTCAGTGATAGCGCAACGGCATTTGTGGAAGGTCTACGCCAGGCGATCGCCACTGAACTCGCTAGTGTTGTTGAACCAACCACGGCAGCCATAGAGCAAGCCCTCGATCAAGCCTTGGGTGACGGCATCACCCTCCAGGTGAACGAAGCTCAAGACAATTTGGAGTTTGAGTTTACGCTCACCCGCACCCTAGCGGATTTGGTCAGTGATGATCTAGATTTTTCTCTCGGTGGCACGGCGTTGGGATTAGAAGCTGATATCAATGCGGCCTTAACGGCTGACCTGGGATTGCACCTGGGAGTGGGGCTCGATGGCGAAGACTTCTATGTCAACACCAGTTTTGACGACGAACTTACCCTCGGGGTAGAAGCAACCATTCCCAATTCAGACATCACGGGTACGTTGGGTTTCTTACAGGTCGCTGTTGATGACAACGGCAGCATTGTTTCTAGCGATATCACCCTGGATATTCAGGATTCTGACGACGCGGGCACGCAGCTTGCTCTGGGTGAAGACAGCAGCGTGGATGCCAGCATTAACGGCGGTGCCACGTTAGATGTGCTGCTTTCCACTGGAACGACAGTTCCTGTTTTGCCTGCGATCGGCACCAACCTAGTAGTGGATTGGGACTTTTTGGAAGCTGATCTCAATGGGGTTGAGACCCTCGACCCTACAATTGACTTCAACGGTCTCACTTTGGATTTAGGCTCTTTCTTCAGCTTCATTGATCCTATTTTTGGCGGCATTAATGCGGTGCTGGAGCCTGTGATGCCCATAGTGGACCTGCTACGGCAAGATCTGCCTATCATCAACGGCAACATCCTTGATGTCGCTCAGAGCCTGAGTGAACTCGGCTTCGGTGACTTTAATCCGGAGACCCTGGAATTTGTTAACTATGTGGATCAGATTGGTGACATCGTTGACATCGTCAACAGCATCAATGTCAACGGCTCGACGATCAGCATGGGTGACTTTAGCTTGCAAGATATTGGCGATGGGGGATGGGCGTTCGACCCCGTCGGCGATGTTGCCGATCCGTTAGGCGATATCGCCGCCAATCCAAACACCAGCGACTTTGCCAACATTCTCGCAACCAATGAGCGGTTTCAGTTTCCGATTCTGACGGACCCCACCAGCCTACTGGGCCTGTTTTTGGAACAAGATGTCGATCTGTTCCGGCTCGATCTCCCCACCTTAGGGCTGGGTGTGAGCCATCAATTTGAGCTGAAAATCTTTGGACCGCTGGAAGTGACTCTGGAAGGGGCTTTGGCCGCCGCTGCCAATGTAGGCATCGGATTTGATAGCAAAGGCATCACCGATTTGTTGGCAGCCCAACAGGACGGGCCGGTGACTCCTGGAGAAGCCGCCGCTCTGATCGCGTCGGGATTTTTTGTAAGTACCCCCGCTAACCCAGGGATTCCTCCCAACCCCATTTCCGAAACGGAGGAGTTTACGGTAGGTCTGGGAGCGGGGATTGCCGTTGGTTTAAAGGTTGACCTTGGCGGCATTAGTGCTGAGGTTGATGCCGGACTTATCGCTCAACTATTCCTCGAACTCAGTCAGGATAAGGTTCGCTTCCAGGACTTTGTCGCACCTGATTGCTTATTCCACAAGCGGGGTACGCTGGACGTTTTTGCCGGGGCAACGCTTGAGATTGGCTTTGGCAACTTCGGCATTAACAAGCGCGTTGAGTTGTTCCGAGAGACCATAGCCGACTTTCGCGCTGGGTGTCCTGCCTCCACCATCAACCACCACCAGGCTGTGGTCGATGGTAACGAAGCTGTCCTCAGCATGGGGGATGCCGCCGCTAATCTTGGCGTGGACATTACCGGCATAGAAGAAGATGAGGTCTTCACGGTGACCCATGTGGGCAACAGCGGTGAAGGTTTAGAAAGTATTGCCGTAGAAGCCTATGGGGCGACCTGGCAGTATGACAATATCGCCACAATCACGGCTGATGCTGGGGCCGGTAACGACGTCATTCATTTGATCGATGTCCTGTCGGATGCTGAACTGATCGGTGGCAGCGGTAAAGATAAATTGCTGGGTGGTGAAGGCGTCGATACCCTTGATGGAGGCACCGAGTCTGATTTCCTCTTTGGCGGCGGCAATAACGACGAGCTGCTAGGCGGCGAAGGCGATGACTTTTTAGAAGGCGGTGCCGGTAACGATACCCTCAATGGCGGCGATGGCACGGACAGCGTCAGCTACGCCGGGGCGAGTAGCGGCGTCATAGTCAATCTGGGGATACCCAACCTTCGCACGGGTGTGGTCGGCACTGCTAGTGATGGGGATGGGGGTACCGATACCCTGATCAGCATCGAGCAGATTGAAGGCTCGGCCCATAATGACACGATCGCGGGCAGCGAATTCAGTAAGGTCGGCATTGTGGTCGATGGCCTGGAAGGAAACGACACAATTATCGGTGGCGGTGGCAACGACTTTATCCTCGGGGGGGCCGGGGCAGATAACATTGACGGTGGCGAGGGGAGCGATGCCACCAGCTATATCGAGTCTTTAGCCGGGGTCAGCGTCGACCTACTAACCAATCAGGTCACCAGTGATCCTGGATCCCATGCGGACGGGGACGTTCTCATCAGTATTGAAAACGTGCAAGGCACATTCCAAGACGACACGCTTCGAGGGGGCAGCGGAGCCAACCAGCTCTATGCCAGTGAAGGGAATGATGTCGTAGAAGGCCGTGGTGGAGCCGACGAACTCGATGGCGGTGGCGGCATTGATACCGTCGAATATATCGATTCCGCTGCTGGGGTAGAGGTCTCTTTGATGCCCGCAGCGCCCAACGCTGCCTTCAGTGCTCCAGGCATTGGCGGAGATGCAGCCGATGACCTTCTGGCCATGGCTGCCCGCGAAGGTGGATTCTTCAGCGATCGCAACACGTTTGAAAATCTAACCGGATCTGACTATGACGATATCCTGACAGGGGACGATGGGGACAACGTTCTAGACGGACTTGGGGGTGACGACACCCTGAATGGTGAAGCGGGCAACGATACCCTTCTAGGGGGCGATGGAGAAGATACCCTCAATGGCGGTGATGACAACGACACCCTATTTGGGGATGCCGGTGTCGACACCCTCAACGGCGGCAATGGCAACGACACCCTCAACGGTGGGGCCGGTGATGATACCCTCAACGGCAATAACGACAGGGATACGCTCTTTGGCGATGAAGGGGCAGATACCCTCAACGGTGGGGCCGGCAATGACACCCTATTTGGTGGCGCCGGCGGGGATAGTCTTAGGGGCGGTAGCGGCCTCGACTGGGCCGACTATAGCAATTCCGATGTTGGCGTTAGGGTCAATCTGCACTTCAACTATGGGTTGGACGGTGACGCTGAGGGCGACACCTTCAGCCTGGTTGAAAATTTGCGTGGCACTGACCGCGCTGATAGGCTGACAGGCGATGATGGGAACAACGAGATTGACCCCGGACTGAGGATCGGCGCTGGTACGGATCGGGTTGATGGAGGGGGCGAAAC
>JBCBJE010000557.1:0-4314 GCA_038523735.1 Cyanobacteria bacterium J06626_18
AATATTTTTGAAATTATCAGCAATATTATGAAAAATTGATTTTGCGTTGCTTGAAAGTCAGGCCTGACTTTCTGAACACAGCTTGCTGTGGTTACCGGTTTCATCACTCGCATTTTGGACGCTCTTGAGGCCTATTCGTCAGGAAAACCTTGAGCAATAGTGCCGCGATCGCTCTTGATAAACATATCTGAAACTGTATTCAGGAGCACAAAAATATTTCCGTTTATCGTTTCTCTTCAGGTAAATTTCTCCTTTGCCCACGAGTTATCAGTGTTGTTCCAGGCTCCTTAGACAGAATTCTTTGGAGCGAAGAAGAATTTAGATTCAAAGTTGCTCACTTCTGAAGTGCTGTATCACTAGGACTGACAGGAATGCTGGGTGTCTTTGCGCTCGATCATCTAACCAAATTGTTGGAAAACGTCGTCAAAAATCTGTCTTTCTTGGCGGCAAAGGTTAACACCTAATTGACGCCGTATAATCAAGGCGTCGCGTCGAATTTTTTCATGGCAGACACCCTCCTCCGGGAACTGAGTAATACTGATTTGGACTGGATGATTACGAGCGGTAAACGAGAGCGATTGCCGGCTGGACAAAAATTACTCAGTCCCTCTAATCCTCAGGACGTTATCTATGTACTGATTGAAGGGCGATTGGGACTTACTTTTCTTCCTGAAACTCAGCACTTGGGTCAGCAGCCCCCGCCTAGTGATGAATTGAATCAGGGGGAAATTGTGGGGGCGAGTGCCCTATTTGACGTGCCGGCAATGGCGACTGTAAGTACGCTGGAGCCCTCTATGGTGATGTCTCTGCCAGTGTCGATGTTGCAGGCAAAACTGACTGAGGATATTGCCTTTGCGGCTCATTTCTACCGAGCGATCGCGGTGATGCTCTCCACTCGTCTGCGGCGCATTTTTGAACGGCCTGATCGGATCCAGTTTTGGGGCGAGCGATCGGCAAAAGAAGTCCTGTCTGTGTTTGGGGAGTTGCGGGACAGCGATGTGGACTGGCTGGTGTCCTTTGGCCAAACCGAAACTACTGGAGCCGATCAAGTATTACTTCAGGCAGGGCGTCCTGTGGATGCACTTTATGTTCTCCTGGATGGGCAAATGGCAATTTCAGCACCCGAAGGAGACTTCAATCCTTTATATCTATGCTTCTCAGGTTTAGAGAACAGCACCCGTGAACAAAAGGCATTTGCCACCTTGTCGAAGGGTAGTATGCCAGGAATTATCTCATTTTTGGATTTTCGACCTTTGCCGGTAACCATTCGAGCCGTTAAAGGCTCCTTGGTTTTTGCGGTGCCACGTCAGACCTTGGTGACGAAACTGCAAGTAGACCATAGCTTCGCGTCGCGGTTTTACCGGGTTATTGCGATCGAGATTTTGGAGCTATTACAGACTGTCAGCACTCGCTTAGTGGATATTGAAGTCCTCGGTAGTTCAGTCGAGGAAGAGGTTCTTGATGAAGAACTCGACATGGATGATTTGAATCAAATGTCGGAGGGCGCCAAAAAGTTCAACTGGATGTTGTCGCAGTTGGGAGTCACTCGTCATGCCTGAAAAAGACACCCGCAATCTATTTCGCCAAGAGGCTTTGGAGCGTCTGTCGTCGCCCGAACGGCTGGATGAACTGATGACCATCGTTAACCTCAAGACCTGGCTGCCCCTGGGAACGATTGGCATCTTGCTGGGGTTAGGGTTGATCTGGAGTCTGGTAGGGCGTATTCCTGTTACGACAAGCGGGCGCGGCAAGTTGGTTTATAACGATGCTGCCACCCAAGAACTCGTAGCGCTGCTGTACTTTGACAATCGCTATCGGGGACAGTTTCGACCAGGGATGCCAGTGGTCCTGATGCCTGAGACGCTATTGATATACAACGAACCTGGAGTCAAGGCAGAGGTTGTTGAAATCGTGGAATCGCCTGCTTTGACGTTACAACAAGTACGTCAAACCGCTGATATCGAAACGGCGGTCTCCCAACAAGGGCAGCTAGAAGTCTTGGCTCAGCTCCCACCTATGGTTCAAGCCATGCCGCAAGACACGATTGTGCCAGGGGTTGTCGTGGAGGGGCGTGTCACCCTGGAAGAACGGGCTCCCATCACGTTTGTGTTTCCGTTTTTGGCCCGGTAGGGGCAAGGCATGCGCGCCCAAGTGTTGTTCCTAAAACCACAACATCCATCCGCGGATGCCTCGCCCCTACCGGGTTTGTTGCATTGTTAACCGTTAAATGAATGGTTGCCGCCATGTTGATTTTCCCAAAACCGCTGGCAAAGCGTCCCCCCAAACGGGCAAAAACGCCAACAGTGCTGCAAATGGAAGCCGTAGAATGCGGCGCTGCCGCCCTGGGGAAAATTCTGGGCTATCACGGCAGAATCGTGCCACTAGCCGAACTGCGGCAAGCATGTGGCGTTTCACGGGATGGGGTAACGGCAGCGAGTGTCCTCAAAGCCGCCCGTAACTATGGGCTAGAGGCGAAAGGGTATAAAAAAAGCCTGGAACGGGTGATGCAGCTAGAGCCGCCCTTTATTGTGTTCTGGCACTTTAACCATTTTCTAGTGGTGGATGGGTTTGATAGCAAATGGGTGTATCTCAACGATCCCGCCACCGGACCTCGGCGCGTTACACCCGAGGAATTTGATGAGGGATATACGGGCATTGCCCTAACCTTTGCCAGCACCGATGCGTTTCAGCCAGGAGGACACCGAGAAAACCTGGTGCGATCGCTCTGGCAACGATTGCACAACTCTTGGGGAGCTCTTTTACTAGCAATAATTGCTGGGTTTTTTCTGGTTTTACCCGCCCTGGTACTGCCAGCCCTCAGTCGTATCTTCGTGGACTCAGTCCTAATTGGCGGACGACTGGAATGGTTACCCTATGTGCTGGTTGGACTCTTGCTTACCGCGTTGGTTCAAGGCTGGTTGACAGCGTTGCAACGGCGCTATTTGCGATCGCTCCGCATTAAGTTGGCTGTCGGCATGACTAGCCGGTTTGTATGGCACATACTGCGACTGCCCGTGGGGTTCTATGCCCAGCGGTTTGCCGGGGAAATTGCCAGCCGTACGCGCCTCAACGATGAAGTCGCAGCCGTTTTGTCAGGGCGGTTGACCACCACCGTCATCAGCTTGGTATTGCTATTGTTTTATGCCCTGGCGATGGCCCAGTACGACCTGCTGCTGACGGCCATTGTTGTCGGTTTTGCCATTATCAATGTTGTGGTGCTGCAGTGGATTGGTCGCCAGCGTGTGGATGCCAACCTCAGACTCTCCCAAGAACAGGGCAAGGCGGCTGGGGTGGCGATCGCCGGCCTGCAGAACATGGAAACCCTCAAGGCATCGGGTCTGGAATCTGACTTCTTTGCTCGATGGGCGGGCTATTACACCAAATCCATCAACGCCCAACAGGACCTGGGCCTCACCAACCGTATCTTGGGCGTCTTGCCCTCGTTTCTTGCGGCCCTCACCAACCTGGCACTACTCGTAGTCGGCGGCTGGCGTGTCATCGATAACAGCCTCAGCATCGGCATGCTCGTGGCCTTTCAACTCCTGATGGTCAGCTTCCAGCGCCCCGTCAACAGCCTCGTTCGCTTCGCCAGTACCCTACAAACCCTGCAAGGCAACCTGCAGCGACTGAACGACGTATTGGGGAATTCAGTGGATCGGCAGCTTGTAGAGAAGGGGGAACAGGGAACAGAGGAGGAGTCAGGAGCCAGAAGCCAGAAGCCAGGAGCCGCCTCACTCCCCACTCCCCACTCCCCACTCCCCACTCCCCGTCACCCATCCACTCCTCCACTCCCCCACTCCCCCACTCCCCCACTCCTCCCTCACCGCCTCACCGGCGCCGTCATGCTTAGAGATCTCTCCTTCGGCTACCATCCCTTGGAAGCACCGTTGATCGAAAATCTCAACCTGACAATTCAGCCAGGGCAGCGGGTTGCGTTTGTGGGCGGCAGTGGTTCTGGTAAATCCACCTTGGCTAAGCTGATTGCGGGGTTGTATCTGCCGCGATCCGGAGAAATTTACTTTGACGATGTAGCACGCAGTGAAATTCCTCGCAGCATTTTGACCAACTCGATCGCAGTCGTAGAGCAAGATATCCTCATTTTTGAAGGATCGATTCGGGACAACCTGACCCTGTGGGATACCACCATCCCGGATGTAGACTTGCGGCGGGCAGCGCAGGATGCCGCGATCGCAGAGGTGATTTTGTCTCAGCCTTACGGCTATGATGCCGAGCTGTTGGAAGGAGCGTCTAACCTCAGCGGGGGGCAGCGGCAGCGGTTGGAGATTGCCCGTGCCCTCGTTAGCAACCCATCCA
>JBCBJE010000558.1:0-4308 GCA_038523735.1 Cyanobacteria bacterium J06626_18
CCTGGTCTAGCTCCATCCACTGACCACGAAACTTTACCAGGGGCGACTTGGCCTGCACTAACTGCTGCCACTCCTGCTCACTTACGGCCTGGTCGCCAATCGACAAGCTGTACTCGTAATCCACCAAAGTTTCGAGCGAAAAATAGCTCTTGGATTTGTCGTTGCCGCCCAGCGATTTGCCTTTAGCTTTGAGCCGCACCTTGGCCCGCTTGCGTCCTTTAGGCGTCCACCAGGCAGGCACAATTACTTTGTAGCCAGCGTCTTCTAGCACCCAAGCCGATTCTTTGAGGAAGCTAAAAGCTGTGTCCAGATTGACGAAGATACCCACCGGCTCGTCGGTCTCTAAACCTTCCCAAAACTTTGGATAGATGCGGGCGGCATAGCCCAGGTTCATCAGCAAATGCTGCTCAAAATCGTCGCCAAACTGTTTGCGTATTTCCTGCTGCTCTTTACCTCGCAGCCGCCAAAAGTCCAACAGCGCGACTCGCAGCGAGGGATCGTGTTTGGGCGCTACCTCGAACTGAATTTGCCAGGCATCTTCGGGCTTTGCCGGTTCCTGCAAGCGGAAGCAGATATGGAAGGGGGCGGCAGTTTCCGAGCGGCTGATGCGATCGCGCCATCCCTGCCACTGCTGGTACTGCTCCAGAACCGTCCCGTCTCCCCGCATGCTCTTGACATAGGGACTGAGGCAGCTTTGAACAAGTGAGTTTTCAACTTTACTCAGAAAGGTTTGCGGGAAGGAGGTTGCATTTACAAACTCCTCTACCCAGCACTCTGAGAAGTGACGCAGCAGCGCCTCACGGTCGTAAAACGTAGGCGTGTTGGGTGGTTTGGCAAAGCCAGCGACACACAGGAAGGGCATGTAGTCCACGTAGGTTTGCAGGTCGGTGGTGTAGCGATCGCCCACAATTTCCCAACTGGGATACACTTCAAAATCCTCTTGCGAATTCGCTGCTTTCTTAGCTCTAGACTTCGACGCTCTGGCCTTCGACGCTGCTTTAGCCGAGGACTTTGACCGTGTCTTCTTGCCTTTGGCTGAACTCTCAGCAACTGCCAGACTCCGATATTTCAAGGCGGGAATGTACTGGTCCCGCAGAATCACCTGCTTAAACGTCTGCGTGTAGTGATACCAAAACAGCAAATCAGCACCCAGCTGAATCTCGGTCAGACTGTAGAGGGTAAGAAAGTGCAGGTCATTGAGTACGCTAATTAGCTCAGTATTCTCTGGAATGCGATAACAGTCCACCTGCCAGAACTGCCATGTAAAGATTTCAGGGGGTTCACTTTCTAGATAGCGCGATATTTCTAGAGAAGGTAGCGGTGCGCTATCCGCTGTAGGCAGTAAGAACCGTCGAGGGGTAACGAAGTCCTCAAGAGCGTGTCGTCCAGTAGTTTTAACTCCTAGCTCATCCGCCAAGGCCGCGACCAAGTCAGGCTCAAACAGCTGTCGTGGATGTCCCTCACGACGACGACGGCTTTTTTCTTCCGTCTCAATCCAGAGATAGAATCCGCCCGTCTGAATGAAATCTTCAGTTGTTTCGGGTATCCAAGTTCCGTGGAGAATTTTCATCGTCGCTACCTGCTGCCGTTGGAAAATCTGGCGACAATTTCGTTAATCGTAATGGTACGCGGCAAAGCTGACAATGGCCCCAAAAGAACATCCACCTCAGCATTTTGTATTTGCCAAGGTGGATGTTAAGTGATGGACTTTACAACCTGTGTCCAGACGAGTGCTCTTTATGAAAGAGCTGCAGCCTTAGATGAAATTGTATCCATCGCATTGGCAGGTATTGTGTCTGTGAGCTGCCCCACCGTGATCTTCACCTCATCAGGCTGAGCCCAAAGCACGAGCTTGGGATCAAGCGAGGTGTTGAGATAGCGATGCTTTGGCAGAATTCGCAAAGAGATCCCCTGCAGGCCACTACTGGTGTAGTTGAGGTTGACGGCATAGTGACTCTGTTGCTGAGCATCTTGCCCTCGATAGGCCATTGGAATGGCCGTACCGCTGTGCATTTCACCATCAACTTGGACTGCCCCTTGATATAGCTCTACCTGCACATCTTCGTGAGACAAGTGCCCCAGGTTGATGTTGGTAGTCACTTCAAAGGGCTGATTGACCTGCAGTTCCGACGGGGCGGCAATGCTGACGTCCTTAATCCGGATCTCATACCAGTGATTGATGAGTCGAGTCTGCCAAGCAGCTAGCTCCTTCGCAGGCGCATACTGGTTCTCGCTCAACTGGCCAAGGCGATCGCTCGTCGGGAAATAAGCCCGGCGTGCGTATTCCTTCACCATGCGTGCCGTATTAAAGAGTGGCGTGTTGAGATAGATCGCATCCTTCATTTTGGCGACCCAGCCTCGGGGCACGTCGTTCTCATCGCGATTGTAGAAGAGTGGAATCACTTCCTGCTCGATCAGCTCGTAGAGTGCATTCGCCTCGACGTCATCCTGATAATCGGGATCCTCGTAATCCTCACCCGAACCAATCGGCCAGCCGGTTCGAGTGTAGTCCGCTTCATCCCACCAGCCATCGCGTACGCTCAGGTTCAAGATGCCGTTCATGGCAGCTTTCATACCACTGGTACCCGACGCTTCACGAGGACGACGAGGATTGTTGAGCCAAACATCACACCCTGCCACCATGGCTCTGGAGGTATGGATGTCGTAATTCGGTACGAAGACGATGGAACCATCCAACCCCTCATCCCGCGTGAAGTGGATGATCTTGCGGATCAGCTCCTTGCCAGGAATGTCTTTCGGGTGAGCTTTACCCGCGATGACAAACTGCACTCGCCGCCCTGAGTTGCCGCCCGTGATCATCTTACGCAAACGCTCGGCATCGCGGAGAAATAGGGTGGCGCGCTTGTAGGTGGCAAATCGTCGCGCAAACCCGATAGTAAGTGCTGAGGGATCCAGTACCTCCTCAGCCGCTGTAATTTCATGAGTTGATGCGCCCCGCTCAATGAAGCTGTGCTTCAAACGATCGCGCACGTACATCACCATCTGCGATCGACAGAGCTCGTGATTCCGCCATAGCTCCTCATCGGGAATCGACTTGACGCGATCCCAGAGGGGATCTTTGGAGCCCGCCTGGGACCAGTTTGGCCCCAGGTAGCGATCATACAATTCTTGCGTTGATTTGGCTACGCAGCTTTTGGCATGGACTCCGTTCGTGATCGAGGTAATCGTCACTTCGGCAGCCGGTAGCCCCTGCCAAAGCCCACCGAACATGCCACGCGACACCGCTCCATGGAGACGGCTCACGCCATTCACAAAGTTAGCAGTTTTAATGGCTAACACTGCCATGCTGAAGGGGATCGATAGATCGCCTGTATCTTCACGTCCCAACGCCAAGAACTCAGCATCCGACAGTCCGAAACGACGAGCATAGTGGCCCAGATAATACAAAACCTTGTCAGGGCCGAACAGGTCAATTCCAGCCGGTACGGGTGTGTGAGTGGTGAAAATCTGACTTGAGGAGGCTACCTGCAGCGCTTCTGGATACGCCAGTCCCTCGTCTTCCATGAACCTGCGAATACGCTCAAGGGCAAGGAAAGCGGAGTGCCCTTCGTTCATGTGGTAAACCGTCGGCTTCAAGCCTAAGGCTTCCAGCATCCGCACGCCACCGATCCCCAGGAGGATCTCCTGGTGGATACGCATATCGATATCGCCACCGTAGAGGCGATCGCAGATATCTTGGTCGTATTCACTATTCTGCTCAATGTTGGTATCCAGCAAATACAGCGGTACTGTACCTACTTGGACGCGCCAAATGCGAGCGTATACAGTGCGACCAGGATACTCAACGGCAATTCTGATTTCGGAGCCCTGCTCGTCACGCTCCAGATGCAGTGGCATATTGTAGAAATCATTGATGGGATAACGTTCTTGCTGCCACCCATCGGCGTTCAGATATTGGGCGAAATATCCCTCTTGATAGAGCAGTCCCACGCCTATTAAAGGCAAGCCCAAATCACTAGCGGATTTCAGATGATCGCCAGCCAGAACGCCCAAACCGCCAGAATACACGGGCATACAAGAGGTGAGCCCAAACTCCATTGAGAAGTAGGCGTAGCATTCATTCTCGGGCGGTTGAGGACGATTCTTGTGATACCAGGTGCGCTCGCGGAGGTAATCCTCCATGCGCTGCAATGCTCTGTCCGTCTGTGCTAGAAAACCTTCATCTTCGGCAACTTCCTGTAAACGCTGCTGACTGATGGTTCCCAGCATTAAAACAGGATTGTAACGGCTTGACTCCCAAAGATCGGGATCAAGTCGCCGAAAGAGTTCAATTGTGTCAACATCCCA
>JBCBJE010000559.1:0-4297 GCA_038523735.1 Cyanobacteria bacterium J06626_18
ATATTGTTGATGTGAAACTTCACGGTGCTATCGCTAATATAGAGTTGATCAGCAATCTCGCGATCGCGCAACCCCTGCGCTAGAAGCGTCATTACTTCCTGTTCTCGCTGAGAGAGTTTTGGATGCCCTTGAGGATTCTGAGCAAGTCCCCACGTATCGCCTCGCATGACAGCTTCAACGGCTGCTTGTAACTCACTGGGAGTTGTCGAAAGATTGACCTGAGCTTTTGCCTCATTGGGAATCGTTTTTGAGGTGTGGCTCACCCAAATAATGTAGTCACTCGTTGCTAATAAAGAAGCGCGATCTGTCAATAAGGGAATATGAGGCTCCCCCTCAGCCTGAACCCTGAATCCTGCCGCATAGGCTAGCTGAATAAAGCCTATCTGTAGCAACGGTAAGCGACATTGAATCCGCAGAGAGGATTGTGGAAGACCAGCGGAAGTAGGAAATGTCAGTGAAATCTGAATTGCTTTAATACTGACTTCGGTATTAATTCTGAAGATTCCACCAAAGCAGGACGAGATCGCTGACAAGTTGCCGAAAGTCGATTGCTCCCACTCGTCTTGCGCTTGGGTTGTGAGGGGATGAATGGCAGCGATCGCTTCTAAAGAAACCGAGTCTGGGTCATAGGTTAAACGACAGTAAGTACAGTCTAAAGCTTTAAGCCCTTCAGCAAGTTTTAGGAATACTTGAGTCTGGGACAGATCAAGACTTCTTTCTGTCCCTAGAACGGTTATGCTTGTCTGACCCAAGGTATAGGCAAGGCTATCCGAAAGTGAGAATTCCGAGAGGATAGCTTGAGGTTTAGCAGCCTGAGAAATTCGTCTTTCTCTTTGATGCAATAAAGCAATCGCCAAAGCCACTGTTAAAGTTGTGCAAAAGCTAGACAGTACCTCTAGAAACTCTGAGCTCATAGGCTCATGACCAAAGACAGCCAATACGCCAATGACTTGGCCAGAATTCGTTAAGGGATAACCCGCAAAGCTGCTAATTTTATTCTCAATAGCCCATTCAGGATGCCGAATCCAGGACTCTTCTGCAAGATTATTACTCAAGAGTGATACGCGGTTTTGAGCAATCTTACCAATCTTAAATTCCCCCATTGGGATGCGACTAAAAGAACCATTGATCTGCGTATATAATCCTGATGAAGCAACCAATCGCAGCTGTTTGCGATCAGGTTCGACTAGCCAAACCCGAGCAAAAGCACAGTCGAAATATTGAACCAAACCTTCCGTTGCCAGGTGAGCAATGGCGTCTAAATCCAAAGAGTTAGAAAAGCTTTGGGCAATTTGGTTGGCTCGCTGTAAATCCCAGACTAGTCTTGTCTCATTAAGCATGGTCCGGAAATCTTTATGATAAGTTTTCACCACTTTTCTGCAAAGGGGCGAATCTCTACATCAAAGGACCAGACCGATCGCGGTTGATGCGCGACATGAAACACCTCCTCAGCAATATCAGCAGGCTGACAAAAGAAATCCTCGGGCAGACTATCGTGCTGATTCAATGGCCCTGTGTTCAATCCTTGAACGGGTAGCTCCTGCGACCAGTGTGTGGCGATCGCCCCTGCCCAAACCACAACCAACAAAAGTCCGTTGCTTTGTACTTCTGTCAGTTCCTCTAAAGGCATCACATCATCAGGATCCGGAAGACGCCCTGCTGGAAATAACTTATCCGCTGCCCGCTCCATCGCCTGCAGGCGATGGAGTTCAGCTTTCTCAGTCAATCGAATCTGACACCTTGCGGCCTTGTTATCGTGGTCATCTCCCCCGCCAACGCTGTTCGGATCAACCAACTTTCGGCCTCCCTTACTCCCCTCTGCTCATCTTTTGCGGATACTTTATTTCCTCACTAATCCCTCAGAGCTAAGTCCTTGGTTGAGCGATCGCGTCGCCAATTCCGTCAACGCCACAATCTCTTGCTCATCGCTCAGGGGTAACTGACCCTCGATCAAAAGCATTGCCAGTCCATGAACTAAGGACCAAGCGACCCAGGATAACCGCTGAGTGTCTCCCGCCTTGACTTTTCCAGTTGCCTGTTCGCGGGCGATCGCATCCGACAGCACAGCGAAGGCTTCGCCACCTGCCGCATTCAGGGAGGGATAGTCAGAATTGTCTGGCTGAAAAGCCCCAAACATGACCCGATAGTGCGCGGGATGCGAAATCGCAAATTTGACATACGCCACCCCACCCGTTTGCAACCTCAGCAAAGCATCACTCGGCGTTTCCTCCAGACTAGTTTGCAAATAGCGCTTGAGGATGTGAAAGCCCTCTTCCGCGACAGCTGCCAACAGAGCGTTTTTATCGGCAAAGTGCCGGTAGGGTGCTGTGTGCGAGACCCCGACCCGACGCGCAACTTCCCGCAGCGACAGCGTCTTCGCCTCTTTCTTCTCAGTAATTAATGCCAACGCTGCCTGGATGAGCGACAGACGCAGATCGCCGTGATGGTAAGCGGTTTCGCGATCGGACTTGGACATTGCTAAGACGTTTTAATGGACACTCAACAAAATTTTAGAAGGCAAATGTTTACACCGTCAACTTCTCAAGCTAGAGTGATGTTGGCAGTGTAAACATACGAATGGTTCAGCGTTGTATCTGCCTTAGGTCAGTTGCCCGCACACGCTACCGTGCGGTGCTTATCCGCTTCTGAATGAATGGCTGGGCCAATCCAAGACTCGTAAATGATCGAACGTTAAGAATTTTGCGGAGGCGACTACTATGAAAGCCACGATTTGCCAAGACTACGACCTAATTTTGATTGGCTCTGGAATTGGCGCGCTAACGGTTGCTAGCCTCATGGCTCAGCTGCGCAACAAGCGAGTTCTGATATTAGAGTGTCACTTTGTTGCCGGAGGATTTACCCATTCCTTTCAGCGACAGGGGTTTCACTGGGATCCGGGACTGCACTATGTAGGCCAAATGGAGGCAGGCTCCAGTGCCCGCAACTTATTTGACTTGGTTACGAACCAGCAGGTGCAGTGGCAAAAGATGCCAGAACCCTTTGAAAAGTTTGTTTATCCAGGACTGACGTTTGATTTGTATGGTGACCCGAAACGTTTCCAGGCAGATCTGATCAAGCGATTCCCGGCTGAAGCTTCGGCAATTCGTCGGTACTTCAAAGTTCTGGGTAAAGCAGCTGAAGCCCTGTTTTTTGATGCCGCTAAGCACAATGGAACGTTTCTGTTCAGGCTATTAGGTCGGGTTGCCAAACTCTGGCATGGCACTGATTTGCATCTGACCACCCAGGCATATCTCGATCAGCACTTTCAGGATCCCCAGCTCAAGGCATTGCTAGCATCCCAGTGGGGAGATTATGGGATCCCCCCTCAGGAAAGTCCCTTTGCCCTCCATGCCACGATCGCCCATCACTATCTAGGAGGAGGCTACTACCCAGTAGGGGGAGCTGGCACGATCGCTCAGAGCGTTCAGCAGGTGGTGGAAGCACAGGGTGGGAACGTACTGGTGAACCGAGAGGTCACCGAGATTTTGATCGAGGATGGGCGGGCCGTTGGGGTGCGGGTCCGTAACTTGCAAGCAAAGGAGCCCGAGGTCGAAGACTATTACGCCCCTGCCATAGTGTCCAATGCTGGAGCCTACAATACCTATCTGAACTTTATTCCAGACAGCTACCCCATTCCCTTTCGGGAGTCGCTACGGCAGTTTTTCCAAGATCATCCTCCGGCAACGAATGTGGCCCTATATGTTGGATTTTCGGGTGACCCGCGCCAGCTAGGGTTTAAGGGAGAAAACCACTGGCTTTACAACAGCTTTGATCACCAAGCGGTTGCTCACCACAAAGCAGACTGGATTCAAAAGGGTGAACCGCCGCAAGTATACCTGTCTTTTCCATCCCTCAAAGATCCCAAGGCCCAAAAGCATACGGCAGAAATCAGTGCGGTTGCTGATTACGACAGCTTTAGCCCATGGAGCGACCAGCCCTGGCGGCATCGCGATGAGCAGTACCAGGCTTTGAAGCTGCGCCTCCAAACGGTATTGCTAGATGTGGTTGAGCGCCACTACCCAGGATTCTCGGAGCTGGTGGATTACTGTGAAGTGTCCACACCGCTTACCAATGAGCACTTTACGGCTCATCCTCAAGGGGCGATGTATGGACTGCCCATGGTACGAGAGCGATTTGCACCTCAAAATCGAGCTTGGTCACGGGTGAAGACACCGCTTCCAGGACTTTACATGACAGGCAGTGATGTCTTCGTGCTGGGCATCATGGGTTCGATGATAGGGGCACTGTTCACCACCAGCCAACTTCCAGATGGCGTTTCGATTCCCCAGGGGTTTAC
>JBCBJE010000560.1:0-4275 GCA_038523735.1 Cyanobacteria bacterium J06626_18
CCTTGGGCAGCAGATTCGACGGTTTTACCTCAAATCGGTATTCGCCTAAAGGATTATGCTATCCATGATTCGATGATCGATTACCTGCTCCTACAGCGAACCCATCGGACAGCACTGGAAGATCTCAAGAAAGTAAATAAAGAACTCCTGCAAAAGTATACAGAGCTAGAAGAAAGCCTGAACACCCAAAAACTGCTTGCCGCCTCTACAGCCGAGCAGTTTCAACGTTCTAACGCATTGCTGGATAAACTAAAAGAGACACAGGCAAAGCTGTTGCAGGCAGACAAAATGTCAGCGCTGGGCTGTTTGTCAGCAGGTATCGCTCACGAGATTAATAATCCAACCAGCTTTTTGTACGGCAACATTCCTCACGCCCAGGAGTATTTTAAAAATCTTCTGGCCATTATCGAAACTTATCAGGAAGCGTATCCTTCGCCTGACCAACGTGTTGCCAATCAGTTGAAGCGATCAGATTTTGAGTTCATGAAGCGCGACATCCCCACACTGGTCAACTCTATGATGGTGGGAGCCGAGCGGATTATTGATATTGTCAAGTCGCTGCAATCGTTTTCGCGAGCCAATGAAGCGTACAGAAAGCCTGTCAATATTCATAGCGGGATTGACAGTACACTAACGATTCTGAACAGTCGCCTGAAAGCAGCTGGTCACCGACCGGCCATCATGGTTGTCAAGGAATACGCTGATTTGCCTTCAGTAGAGTGCTTCGCAGGTCCGCTCAATCAGGTTTTTATGAATTTGATTGTTAATGCTATTGATGCGTTGGAGGCGCGATCGCACCTTCAACCTGATACGGTTGCTTTTACACCACGAGCGCTCAACAATTCTCCCAGCGAAGACTCTCAAAGCACCGATTGGCACCCTACTCTAATTATCAAAACCCAGCCGCTTTCGGAAAACTGGGTGCAAGTTCTCGTACGAGACAATGGTACGGGCATTCCCCAAGACATTCAACGGCGCATCTTTGAGCCCTTCTTCACAACGAAAGCGGTCGGCAAAGGAACCGGGCTCGGGATGTCTATCAGTTATCAAATCGTCGTGGATCAACACAAGGGCAGATTGGCTTTTGAATCGCAGGAGGGTGTGGGCACTTGTTTTAAGGTAGAACTGCCAACCAAAGCTGTAGTACCCTCGCCTACGACAGTACAAGCGACGCTCTCTGAATAAAGCATAAAGCAACCCAATATTTGTTCTCTTCAGGGCATGACATTTGTCCGGCACTTTGACCAGTACGTTGAAGAAAATCCCGACGCCCCTGAAGCGCGCATATACGAGGATGAGTGCTTCAGGCTTCCCCAGAGACCGAGTTTCTCGTATTGGGTAAACACAGCGCTGAGCTTTCCCGATAGAAACCCGGCCTCTAGCCAGATCACTACGTAGCAGCGATCGCCTCAATCTCCAGCTTCCATTTCGATTCTAGAAGCTGGCAACAGATGACCGTTGAGGCAGGCTGATGCTCCCCTAGGTATTTCATCCTCAGCTGCACGTTAGGCTCATCATAATCTGGGCTTGCCAAGTAGGTTCGCAAACTGACGATGTTTTGATAATCCATTTCTGCGGATTTTAGAATTGTCCCGATATGGTTCCAAATAATCTCACCTTGTTCTTCAAATGAGTCGGGCATCGTCTTCCCATCAGCTAGGTAACCGTTCAGACCACTGATAAACAGTAGGCGTGACTCACCCCTCACCTCAACTGCATGGCTGTAATTGCGGTACGGCGGAAACAAGTCGGCTGGGTTGTGTTTGGTAATCGGCATCCTTGACCTCTCGGGCTCGTGAAATTTGATCAGAACTGTCAAAGGCATGCTCTCAAGCGACCAAGCAACCGGAGTTCTTGTGCTAAGTAGTCAAAAACCTTGAACGTTCTCCCGAGAACCCTGGTCTCTAGCCACATCAAGGTTTGAACTGTTGGGCATAAAACTGAGCGTACCGTTGACCATAGCTCAGCAGCTCATCGTGGGTACCGGATTCCAGAATATTGCCCTTTTCCAAAAAGATAATGCGATCCGCTTCGCGTACAGTGCTGAGCCGATGCGCGATGATGAACACTGTACGATTTTTCATAGCGCGTTCCAGCGCTTCCTGCACCAACGCTTCGGATTCTGAGTCGAGGGCTGAAGTCGCCTCATCCAAAATCAGAATACGGGGATTGAAATAAAGGGCTCGGGCGATCGCTACCCGCTGCCGCTGCCCCCCAGACAAGTTCACCCCCCGTTCCCCCACCCAGGTGTAATACCCCTGGGAGAAGCGGCTGATAAAATCGTGGGCGTTGGCAATTTTAGCCGCTGTTTCGATGCGCTCAAAGTTAGGATTGATTTCGCCGTAGGCAATGTTCTGGGCAATGTTGCCGGAGAACAGGGTGATGTCTTGCGGCACAATACCAATCTGCCGTCGCAGGCTATCTAAGGTAACGTCTCGAATATCAGTTCCATCAATCAGCACCTGCCCTGCATCCGGATCAAAGAATCGCATGAGGAGATTGACAAGCGTCGTCTTGCCGGCTCCGGAACTGCCGACCAGGGCAATGACCTCACCTGGATAGACCCGCAAATCCAGGTTTTGCAAGACGGATTTACCCGGTTCATAGGCGAAATTGACCTGGCGATACTCAACTTTGCCGGTTACAGCCGGTAGTGGTGTGGCGTCAGGCTTCTCGGTAAGGGACGGGACCATGGCCATCAAATCAAATATCCGCTCAACCGAAGCTTCCGTTTGCCGAAATTCGTTGTAGTGCTGCGTGACCAAATCGATGGGGTGGACTAAGAGGGCGATCGCAGCCAAAAACACCAGAAACGCTTCGGGAGTCAGATTGCCTTGGGAAATCTGCCAGCCGCCTAAGAAAAACAACAGCATGATACTGACCGCTTCCAAAAAGCCCACTACCGGATACTGCAGCGCCTTCAGTCGTTCGGCGCGATAGCGAACATTGCGATTATGGATAGCCTCTTCTCTAAAGCGCTGTACCTCATAGTCTTGGGCGGCGAAGGCTTGGACCAGGCGCATGCTGCCAAACACCTCGGTCAATAAGGCTGACAAGTTGGAAATTTGCACCTGACTTTTGCGGGAAAGGTTCAGCAGCCGGTGCCCAAATTCACCGATTAGCCAAGCCATCAGGGGGGCCAAGACCAGGCCCGCCAAGGTTAACTGCCAATTGAGATACACCATATAAATGGGAATCGCAATTAGTTGCAGAACGCAGGAGGTGAACTGCTGCGTTTTGTGCAGGGCTTCACCAATGCGATCGACGTCTTCCGTCAAGCGGTAGCTCAAGTCCCCAGTTTTAGTGCGCTCATAATAGTCCAACCCCAATCGATGCAGGTGAGCATAAACTGCCTGCCGCAAATCGAGGGCAACATCCAACGCACCCCGCAGCATGATGACGTTTTCCCAGTACTGAAAGATGCTGCGGACCAGGAAAACTAGCATCGCCAGTCCCAGCCAAGAGACAATGCGTGACACATCGCCTTGACCAATGTACTTCACCACCCGATCCGCAGTTGGCAGCAACGTCACCGTCGACAAGACATAGCCCACGATGCAAGCAAAGCCCACGATGAATCGACCTCGATGAGCCTGGATAAAGGGAAGGAGGCGCCAGTAGCTCGAACGTTTGGAAGGCACAGTTGGGGTCACGGCGTTATCGTTCCTCGCTCGGAATCCAACGCTGGCGAGGACGATGGCACATCGCCTCGCTCCAAATTTTGCAAAATCAGACGCGCAATTCGTTGCGAAGCGCCGGGTGTTCCTAGACGAGTCCGCCCGTTCTCGACACAGGCAGCTAGATAGTCCTGATCTTGCAGCGTTTGCTGCAGACACTTAGCTGCCTCTTGCAGCGTTTGGTGCGTGGCTGGCCCTGTACCGATGGTTTGAGCCGAGAGTCCCAATAACCGATCTTGGGCTTCTGCGAAGGCATAACAGAACTGCGGCCCCTTGCCAGGAATCTGAATGACCGGTTTGCCCAGCGCTACTGCCTGATCGACTGCCAATCCAGCCATGCCAATCACGAGGGTGGTGTTGCAGATAATGTCATTGAAGGCATCGTCGTAGCAGCGGATTTCGGCAATCGCCCCCCCCTCTACGGACGTAAATAACCGCCCCGCCTCGTACTGCCAACCCATCTCAGCCGCAATCCCGCCGATTTTGTGCATCAACGTCGGTACCAACGCCGCTCGGAACTGGACGCTATCCCCCATCAGCTGGACAGCTTCTTTCACAAACTGCATCTGCAGCTTAAAATTACGTATGGCCTCGGGAA
>JBCBJE010000561.1:0-4265 GCA_038523735.1 Cyanobacteria bacterium J06626_18
GAGTTTGCTGATTCTGTTGCTCGGTCATGGCATCAATTTGGTGCTGGCAATTGTGAGTGGTTTTGTGCATGGGTTGCGCCTGAACTTCATTGAGTTCTTCAACTGGGGTATTTCAGGCGAAGGATATCCCTTTCACGCATTCGTCAAAAAGGAGCCGTGATTTATGGACGGAAATGAATATCTAACTGTTCTGGGTTGGATAGGGATATACACCCCGGTTGCCCTGGGTGCCATTGGGAGTTCTATTGGTTGCACCATTGCTGGCCAGGCTGCGATCGGAGCCATGATGGAACTCAACGGTGGGTACGGTCGCTATGTGGGCCTTTCGGCCTTGCCTTCTTCAATGTCGATTTACGGCATTGTTGTATTGTTTGTGCTTAACCGCACTGTCACGGTCGGCAATGCGGGGGGCCTCTTCAGTATTGGCGTGGGCTCAGGTTTGGCGTTTCTATTGTCGGCTATCTATCAGGGCATCGCCTGTGCTTCGGCGATCGCCGGGTCGAAGGCCAAGCCTGAAATTTTTGGACTATCCCTAGCGCCAGCCGCCATTGTTGAGGGCTTTGCCGTGTTTGCGTTTGTGTTTGCATTGGTGGCAGCCGGTGGGCTGGAATAAGTGAGGAGAGTGCATGATGGCTAACAACAGACGGTCGCGTCGCGATACCCCTCATGAAGTGGCTTCAGGCGTTGATGCCCTAATTGCCCGACTGCGCGACGAAGGGGTCAATAGCGGTCGTTCCGAAGCAGAAATGGTGGTCAAATCCGCTCAAGTTCGGGCCGAGGCGATTATTGAACAAGCTCAAGCTCAAGCTGACCAGATTGTCCGCAATGCCAGAGAAGAATCAGAAAACTTGCAACAGTCGGCTCAGAAGGCTCTGGAGGTGGCGTTCCGTGACACTACCCTAGCGCTCAAGACACAACTGTCCCAACAATTTACGGGCGAAGTTCAACGGCTGGTGAGTGATCAGACCCAGAAACCGGAACTGCTCGAAAAGCTCATTCTCGAAGTCGTGGGTCAGGTCAGAGAGACGGCATTTGAAGCCCAGCAGGTGGAAGTGCTATTGCCCACAAAGGTGGTGGGACTCGAAGAACTCAGCCGTAATCCTGAAGAACTGGAGCAGGGGATACTCACTCGCTTTGTCAAATTAGTCAGTCAAGACCTGCTGCGCGAAGGCGTCAGTTTCGGGATTGATAAGGACAATCAGGGCGGACTCAGACTTCGACTCGTCGATCAAAAGGTGGTGCTGGATTTGAGCGATCGCGCCATTGCCAATGCGATTCTGGAACATCTCCAGCCGCGCTTTCGGGCCCTGCTAGAGGGGATCGTCAAATAATGGCCCAGTACGTCACGCTAATAGCTAGCTTGCCGCCGATTGGGCAGCTGTTTGAGGCCCAGCAACCGCCCATTTCTTCTCTCAAGCTAGACAGTCGGCTCAAGCTGCTCACTGATAAGGACGCCAGTCGCTTAAAACAAATCGCATCCCTCATCTCTTGGCGACAACAGCCCATGGAGCGCAGCGATGCCCAGTTTATCGCCGAAGCCCAGCGCTTCTTCGAAGCAGTCTATAGCCCCAGCCTACGCGAGCTCATGACCTATCGCCTGGATGTACGCACTATCCTGGCGGGTCTGCGGCGGCGGCATCGGGGCGAGAGCAGTCCTCCCAGTGGGCAAGCCTGGGGCGTCGGGAATTGGGTCGGCTACATTGAGCGTCACTGGACAGAGCCTGGATTTCACTTAGAAGTCATGTTCCCTTGGGTGTTAGAGGTCGATCGCCTACTCCGCGAGGATGACTCCATGGCTTTGGAACGCCTGCAGTTTGAGGTCAATTGGAAAATGCTCGATCGCGTCGGGGCAGGACACTACTTCGATTTTGAGGCAGTCGTCATTTATGTGATGCGGTGGAGTTTGGTTCAGCGTTGGACCACTTACGACGGTGAGGCTGCCGTTGAGCGCTTTCGACAGTTGGTTGATTCGGGAACGGCACAATTTGCCAATCTGTTTGCCGCGACGGGTTCATGAAAGTGTGTTTACCTACTTAGGATGGCTACATCATGGCTGAGACCTTTGAACTGGCACGCGTGATTGCGATTCAGGCCGACCTCGTCACGATTGAAATGGCTGAGTCGAATGCTCGTCCCCTGGTTAAAAACGAAGTGGTTTATGTCTGCCCGCAGCGAGCAAGCAATGGTCGTGCGGAGAAGCTCAAAGCCGAAGTGCTGCGGGTACGAGGGCGGGAAGCGGATGCGCAAGTTTACGAAAGTACCTCGGGGGTCGGGGTCGGTGACCCGGTAGAGCAGACGGGGGAATTACTCTCTGTCACCCTGGGTCCCGGTCTGTTGGGTCGCGTCTATGACGGCTTGCAAAATCCTCTGGCAGAGGTCGCCGCCGACTATGGCACCTTCCTGCCGCGTGGGGTTTATGCCTCGGCGTTAGACCCCCATAAAAAGTGGTCGTTTGTGCCTAAAGCGACCATTGGCGATCGCCTCAAAGCTGGCGATGCGATCGGAACCGTTCAGGAAGGGCGCTTTACCCACAAAATCATGATTCCCTTTGATGAGCCCACCGAAGTGACATTGGACTGGATTCAGCAGGGTAGCTTCATCATCGATACCCCGATCGCGCGGATTCGCGACGCCCACGGTCACGAACGTCATCTGACGCTGGCCCAGCAATGGCCAGTGCGCCGCTCTATACCGCAACACCTATTGGAGCAGCGATTCTCCGAGCGGCTTTATCCGCAAGAGCCTTTGATTACAACCCAACGCATCATCGACACTTTTCTGCCCATTGCCCGGGGCGGTACCGGCTGCATTCCGGGACCGTTTGGGGCAGGCAAAACCGTGCTGCAAAATCTCATCTCCCGGTTTTCAGCTGTGGATATCGTGATTGTGGTCGCCTGTGGCGAACGGGCTGGCGAAGTCGTCGAAACCATTACCGAGTTCCCCAAACTAAAAGACCCCAAAACAGGCGGTGCGCTGATGGATCGCACCATCATTATCTGTAACACCTCTTCGATGCCCGTCGCCGCCCGCGAAGCCTCCATCTACACTGGGCTCACGCTGGGCGAATATTATCGCCAAATGGGGTATGACGTTCTGCTGATTGCGGACTCTACATCTCGTTGGGCACAAGCGATGCGAGAAACGTCGGGGCGACTGGAAGAAATTCCTGGTGAGGAGGCCTTTCCAGCTTACTTAGATTCATCGGTTAAGGGCGTATACGAACGGGCTGGCATCATTGCGACCAACGATGGCAGCATCGGCAGCCTCACGATGATCGGCACCGTCTCCCCAGCGGGCGGTAATTTTGAGGAGCCGGTCACGCAGTCTACCCTAAGCACGGTCAAGACGTTTCTAGGACTCAGTTCGGCGCGCGCCTACAAACGATTCTATCCAGCTGTGGATATCTTGATTTCTTGGTCACGCTACCTCAAGCAGCTGGAATCTTGGTTCCAGGAGACCGTGTCGCCTGATTGGGTCGATCGCGTCTATGCCATGACCGATCTGCTCAAACAAGGCGACAGCATTTATCAGATGATGCAAGTAACCGGCGAAGAAGGGGTGACCTTGGACGACTTTGTCACCTATCAAAAATCGCTGTTCCTCGACATGGTTTATCTACAGCAGGATGCCTTTGACGAGGTCGATGCCAGCGCCCCCCTAGAACGCCAGAAAAAGAGCTTTGATCTGATCTGTGACCTCGTTGACCGACAGTATACGTTTGCCGATAAAACGAGTGCGCGCGATTACTTCACACGCCTCACCGGGCTGTGCAAAAACCTCAACTACTCGCACGAAGTCGATCCTAATTACGCTGACTATCTAAAGCAAATTCAGACGTTAGCAGACTCAGTCGTTTAGTAGGTAACCACAATTTTCGTTGACCCGAACCACTTGATCGCTCAAATTTCTTCAAAATCTAAATAGGATTGCTATGGTTTTGGCTTGCTAATTTCTCTACAGATTGAAAGAGTAATATTTTCAATCTTTCAATCTGTAGCTCTCTGGCTCTAGCAACCATTACAGTTATCGGAGGCACAGGAAAAAATAGAGAAACCGGATAGCCAACATACTCAATTCTTAAACCTGGGATTTGGGTGAAGAACTGAGTCTGTAAATCTTGATAAAACGAACTGATAGGATTAGCACAGTAATCGATTACTTTGGCTCGCAACCACATTCCGCACCCATGTAGTCCAGGTCTGAACATCTAGACCCAATTCTTGGAATATTCGATTTCCAGATGCATGGCGCGTGAACGGATGAAA
>JBCBJE010000562.1:0-4261 GCA_038523735.1 Cyanobacteria bacterium J06626_18
AGGCTGCTGATGGCATTAGCCCTGACTACGAAATCACCGTACAGTAAGAAGCATCGGATAAGGGGGCTACGGCCCCCTTTTACATAACATTTGCCGGTTAATTGAGGAGAGACAAAGCTGTGACTGCTTCCAATGCCTCCAACACCAGAGGCCGGTCGGACGGAGAAAAAACGTTCGACAAGTTTTTTGTGGGCCTGACAGTTGCCTTTGCTGTAGGCACAGGGCTACTGCTGCTGACGATCGCCATCGTCATCTTGATTCAGTCTATGCCTGCCATTAGGGCGTTTGGTGCTGGGTTCTTAACTACAAGCGCTTGGAACCCGGTGGAGAATAACTACGGCGCTCTCCCAATGATTTACGGCACTTTAGTGAGTGCATTCATTGCTCTTTTAGTCGCGGTGCCTCTGGGCTTGGGCACGGCTATTTTCCTCAGTGAGAATTTTATTCCCCTGAAGATTCGGACTGTCCTGGTTTTTATGGTGGAGTTGTTGGCAGCAATTCCTAGTGTGGTGTATGGCCTCTGGGGGATTTTTGTGCTGATTCCCTTCATGCGGGGGATCGGTAATTTTCTGCACGACACCTTAGGCTGGATTCCTCTGTTCGGCACTGCTCCCGTTGGTCCTGGGATGCTGCCGGCTGGTGTTATCTTGGCAGTCATGATTTTGCCTATAATTACCGCCATTTCGCGGGATTCACTAGCGGCGCTTCCACCTGACTTGCGTCAGGCATCTTTGGGGATTGGGGCGACGCGATGGGGTACGATTTTTCGGGTGCTAATTCCAGCTGCGATATCCGGTATTGTGGGTGGCGTTATGTTGGCGTTGGGTCGAGCGATGGGTGAAACCATGGCCGCCACCATGATTATTGGCAACTCCAACCAGCTCAATATTTCACTGCTGGCCCCAGCCAACACGATCGCTTCATTGTTGGCCAATCAGTTCGCTGAAGCCAGCGGTTTGCAGGTTTCGGCCTTGATGTACGCCGCCTTTGTGTTGATGGTTATGACTTTAATCGTCAACGTCTTGGCCGAGATGATTGTGAACAGGATTCGCGCTAAGTACGACTAATCGATCCCTTTCCGCAGACAGCACTAACCACCTCTAACCATGACCACTCTCACCGGACCATCTCCTGAAGCAGCGAGCTTAAAAGCGCTCCGCAAAGATACTTCGCGGCCCCGCGATTTGTTTAACATCATCATGACGGGCGTATCTGGGCTCTGTCTGGGTATTACCCTCGTTCCCCTGTTCTTGGTATTGGCCTTTGTGCTGGTGCGAGGCATTGGTCGAGTTAACTTTGCATTGTTGACACAGCTTCCACCGGCATCAGGCTCTGCTGGAGGGGGGGTCGGCAACGCTATTGTTGGAACCATTGTAGTAGTGGTAATTGCCACCGCCATTGCCGTTCCTTTTGGCGTTATGGCTGCGGTTTACCTTGCCGAATTTAGTGAGGGTAGCCAGTTAGCTCGATGGGTGCGGTTCTTCACAAACGTGCTCAGTGGTGTGCCCTCGATTATTTCTGGGGTGTTTATCTACGCCCTTTTAGTGAAGTCGAGGTTGACGGGTTTCTCGGCGGTTGCAGGCGGCGTCTCACTGGCGGTATTGATGCTGCCGACCATTATCCGGACGACGGATGAGGCGCTGCAGATTATTCCGAAGGAAATTCGCTGGGCCTCCGTTGGTGTGGGTTCTTCACGCTATCAGACTGTGTTGCAGATTGTGCTTCCTGCGGCGATTCCTTCAATTCTGACAGGCGTCACGCTGGCGATTTCACGGGCTGCTGGCGAAACGGCTCCCCTTATTTTTACAGCGTTGTCTTCCAACTTCTGGCCTGATATAAGCATTGATGGACTTTTCGACCCTATTGCTAGTTTGTCAGTCATTGTCTATAACTTCGCGCGATCGCCGTTTGATCCGCAGCAAGAGTTGGCCTGGGCTGCATCCTTGATTTTGGTTTTGCTGGTATTGCTAACCAGCGTGGCTTCTCGCCTTGCAACTAGCCGCAAAACTTTTTAGTCATCACTCTGACCAGGGAGAACAACCTCATGGCGAATTCAACAGCAGTCCAGCCGATGACAGAGACGGTATTCAGAGCCGAGAGCTGCGATATTTTCTATGGCAGCTACAAAGCCGTTCGTTCCGTCTCAATGGATATTTACCGCAATCAGATTACGGCATTCATTGGGCCGTCTGGCTGCGGTAAAAGTACGCTGCTACGCTGCTTTAACCGTCTAAACGACCTGATTGAGTCTTTCCACCTGGAAGGCAAGATTACCTACTGGGGCCAGAATCTCTACGACCCCGATATTGACCCGGTTGAGGTGCGACGTCGGGTTGGCATGGTGTTCCAGCGCCCTAACCCCTTCCCTAAAACCATCTACGACAACATTGCTTACGGCCCTCGGGTAAATGGCTTCAAAGGCAGCAAAGAGGACATGGACGAAGTTGTTGAGACATCTCTCAAGCGGGCAGTGCTCTGGGATGAGGTGAAGGATAAGCTGGATGAGAGTGGCTTTTCCCTCTCTGGTGGCCAGCAGCAGCGTCTTTGTATTGCCCGAGCCGTGGCTGTGGAACCAGATGTGGTGCTGATGGACGAGCCTTGCTCAGCCTTGGACCCCATCTCAACGCTTAAGATCGAAGAGCTGATGATGGAACTCCGTGAGAAGTACACTATCATCATCGTGACTCACAATATGCAGCAGGCCACTCGGGTTGCTGATAAGACTGCTTTCTTCAATGCCGAAGCCACCTCTTCGGGCGGTAAGGTTGGCTATTTAGTGGAATACGACGATACCAAGTCTATCTTCGGCAACCCCAAGGAAGAAGAAACTCGCGACTATGTCTCAGGCCGCTTTGGCTAGAGACCATCGCATCGATAGCTTTCATAAATGAAGACTTGCGGTGAATGCCCAGCACATGGCTTTGTATGGTGATGTGTTGGGCATTTCAATGTTAAGTCACTGCCTGTAAGTCTTTAAGGGTCTGTAGGTCTATTCCTTTGAGGTGTATCTCTTCTAAGTTGGCCCCCCTTAGATTTGCACCCTCTAGTTTGGCATTCCACAGTCGAGCTTTGCGGAGGTCTGCACAGCTCAGGTCAACCCCTCTAAGGTGCATGTTTAGCAAGTATGCACTGTGACAGCGAGCCTTGTGAAGATTGGCTCCTTGTAAATTGACCTCTCGCAAGTTAGCACCTTCAAGGTCAGCCTCACGCAAACTTACCCTTTGGAAGCTCGCTAACGGCATATCAGCTGACTGTAGATTGGCCGCTGTCAAATTGGCATTATCAAAAGTGGCTTCTGAGAGCGCAGCTCCCGCCAAATTTGCGCCTTGTAAATTTGCACCTTGAAAGTTGCTCTGCTCCAAGCAGGCTCTTTGCAAATCAGCCGACGGCAATTGCGCGTGTTTTAGGGTGATCCCCCGTAAATCGGCTCTGGGGGCTGTCAGTCCTCGCAAATTAGCTCCTTCTCGGTTAAGGTATTCGAGCGCTTGCGTCCGACCACTATCCCCTAAGTTACCCTGCCCAGCCTGTACGACCAGCCATGCTGTGAACTGTCGCTGTTGCGATCGCTGAGAACTCTCCAGTAACAGCACCACAGCACACACCGCGATAATCAATAACGCTGTCTGATTGCTGAGAAATTCTACTAATTCAGGCAGACAGCTTTGGCAATTCTGCGTGAGGGCGATCGCGGCTCCCTTTACGCCCATCACAATCAGGACCGCCAAAAGAACTCGCCAAACTGAACGACTGTTACTCAAGCGGCTTTAAGCCGCTTGAGTAGTATCTTTATGCATTGGATTTACATTTCTGAGCACCATAGGAATATCGCTTGCAACTGACACAACCTTGTCAGAATCAACACGGTTCAGAATAGTCAGCCACATTCAAAGATTTGATGCATAAAGCAGAGAAAACCCCCAGTACGAAGTACTGAGGGCTTCCAGTGTTATTCACCTAACAGCCAAAACCGCTAGCCAAAGCGGCTTGAGGTCGAGGCAATTAGGAAGGCGGCGTAGGTGATGATGTAGCCCGCTGTAAAGTGAGCCAAACCAACCAAACGAGCCTGAACGATAGACAGGGCAACTGGCTTGTCCTTCCAGCGAACCAGGTTCGCCAGAGGTGTGCGCTCGTGAGCCCAAACGATGGTCTCGATCAGCTCTTGCCAGTAACCACGCCAGGATATCAGGAACATGAATCCAGTTGCCCAGACCAAGTGCCCAAAGAGGAACATCCAAGCCCAAACAGCCAGGTTGTTCATCCC
>JBCBJE010000563.1:0-4252 GCA_038523735.1 Cyanobacteria bacterium J06626_18
CAATGCCTTCCGACGGCAGTTTGGCATATCGCCAAAAAGGTATTGCTAAAGGCTGTCGAGCTGCCATAGCCCACAGCTGCCGCAACCGCAGCAATGGATTGCTGACGCAGCAGCAATTGACAAGCTGTTTGCATGCGCTGCTGGGTCAAGTAGCCGAAAACAGTGGTGTTGAAAACCTGACGGAAACCCTCTTTGAGCTTACGTTCGTTGAGTTGTACCTGCCGTGCCAGTTCAGACAGAGAGGGAGGGTAGGTCATATTTTGGATCAGGATATCCTGAGCTTGATGAATACGATCAATTTCACTCGTGCGTAACTGCTGTGAGCAGTTTACTGTCAGCATTGGGTCGAAGTGTAGGGCTAACAGTTCTATCACCTTGGATTCTAAATAGAGCTGACGCGTGATGCCTTGATAGGGCCATTGCAAAATTTGTTTGAGAATCCTTTGCTGAGCCGATGTAATGCTGCTGGCACAGTACAGTAAAGCTCTTTCAGGATGCTCTATAGCGTCTTTGAGATCCGTGGGGAGCTCATTTAGACGCGGGCCAAAAAACTGCATAAAATCGGGTGAAATTTTGATGCTAATTCGGCAAATATGCTGGCCGGCTGGATAATCCTCAATCTCTGCCGTGTTGGGTAAGCAGTAGAGATAGCTTTTGCCTGCGGTCTCTTCTTCAGATCCCTTCAGGCCATCATTATCGACCCGGCACCCACCAGACAGGTAATAGCTCAAGGTTAAAGGCATCAACTGTGGATGCTGCGAAATCTTATGAAGATGAGCTTGGCGCTTCTCAACATCCAGAATACTTAAGCTTAAGCCATGATGTAGCTGTAGCTTGCGCCAGTAACCATGGCCTAATAGCAATGGCATCTGAAAAAATTGCTCAGACCCTTCGATGTAGTCAGAAACTTCACCATTGACCCGGCATTCTTGCAAGCGTTCTCGAAATTCAACACCCGTTAAAACCTTTGCCATTCAGCTGTTGTATTGGAAATCATGGCTCAAGTATTGCACTGTCGAGAATAATTCTCAATATTGCTGTCAATTATCGTGGTTTAGATATGTGAGTCCCGATGTGGAGCTCTCCTCCATACACTCCTTTACTCCTCTTGGTTCAAGCACCTCTCAACGTCTGTCAATATCTGATTGGCAGCTAAAATACTGCGGCCACCCGTCCAAGTTGCGCTATCAACTTCACAAACAACGCCCTGCTCAACTGCGTACAGTTGCGACCATAAAGGGTCACTAATAAACGCCGTTTTAGAAACGCTACCCTCGATCGCTGAGTGGTGTACCAAAAATAGGACATCGCCATCCATGCGCGTCAAGTCTTCCCGCGATAACCGCATCCCAAAGCGTTTCCCTTCACCCTGGGCTGGATTCCGTGCAAAGCCAACATCTTGTAAAACTGACCCTGGAAAACTGTGGGTACTGTAGGCCACCACACCCCCAGTCCATGTACCAATCACAGATACCTCCAGCATCGGCAGAGATTCGGCTAACGAGGACTGTAAGGCTGCGACGCGCTGTTGATACTCAGTCAGAAGCTGCTCAGCCTGCTCAGCTTGGCCAAGCGCTGCTGCATACAGGCGAAAATTGGCCTGCCACTCGCCTTGGCGACCATTGTCTTGCGTCAGCACAGTGGGTGCAATTTGCGACAATCGCCGATACCAGCGGCCCACACCAACCCTAGCCCCTAAAATCAAGTCGGGTTGGAGCTGCAGGATCGCCTCGAGATTGGGTTGATTGCTTTCACCGATAACTGTAATGCTTTCAACAACTTCTGGATAAGTTGGTGACGTAAACACCGCGATCGTGCCGACGGGTTCAATCCCCAATGCCAGCGCTGTATCCAGGGGCGCATAGTCTAAAACCACAACGCGCTCAGGCGAAGCGGGCACCTGGGTAGTCCCCATTGCATGCTCTACAGGACGTGTGGGTCCAGTGTCTGCAGTTGAAGGGGGAGCCATCGGTGCCGACTGGCAGCTGACCAGCAGACTGGCCAGGATAAGGGGAACAAAACGCTGGCGGATTGGTTTACCCATCACATCCGATTAAAAACTAATGGAATAGCGGAGGCTCATCGTAATGCCGGGTGCAGCATAACGTCGCTCTTCGAAGTTGCCAATACGTTCCTGAGAGGTCAGAGGTAAATAATCCGTATTGAGCAGATTCTCGACTCCTAGGGTCAGACGCCCTTGCCCTAACTTCAAGCTACTGAACCAATCCAGGGTGACATAGCTATTGACCTCGAAGGGATCCACGCCGTCCTCAAAGGCCCGATCGCGATCGCCTACCAGCAGCAATTGCAATCGATTCGTCCACGTAGGAGTCGTGTCATTTTCAACATAGAGTCCCAACTTATAGGGCGATACATTCAAGGAGCCCAGGGCCAAAAACTCGCCATCATCATCGGCATCGCTCTCCCCCTCACTCCAGCTAAAATAGCCCCCAAGCCGCCAGGTGTCGCTGGGCTGCCAGTCTAGCAATGCCTCTACTCCGTAGTTGCGCTGTGGGGCTCGCACCAATTCTGAGAACCCAGTTTCCTCGTTAAAAACAATGGAACTGCCCAAATCAGACTCGCTGTAAAAGCCCGCGACGCTCGCCTGTACCTGGCCAAACTCAAATCGAGCACCGAGTTCAAAATTATTGACCTCTTGGGGCTCTAGTAATAAGTCGTCACTGACATCAAATGCAGTGGTAGATCCTGCAAAAACGGACCCCAACCCTGGAATTGAAAAGCCTTGGGAAAAGTTGAAAAACAGCCCCACTTCTGGAATCGGTTTGTAAAGAAGTCCCGCATTGAATGAAACCCCATCCGCATTGCCACTTCCGCCTTCACGTTCCCGGGGAAATTGAAAAGCTAGTTGATAATCATCCACCGAAAAATCAAAGCTGTCATAACGGACGCCACCACTGATCTGCCACTGTTCCGTAATGTCCCATCTTGCCTGGGCAAACAACCCTAAGCTATTCAGGTCGTAGCGGGGAAACAGGGCGAATTCATCGATAATAATTAACTCTTGATTCGCATCAAACGCATCGGCATCCAAGAAGAGAGCGGCTATCTCAACGTCTTCTTGGGAATAATCGGCTCCCCACAGCAAACTGGCGGCGTTTCCGAACGGAGTCTCTACCTGTACACGAGTGCCCCACTCGGAGACCTCGTTGCGACTCTGGAAGATTTCTGGGAAAAAGGGGAAAGTGTTTGGACGCAAATCAGCAAAGGTCCCTACCGTTTCTAAATCGCGATAGTAGAATTGAGCATCCAACTGGGAGCCCAGCACGTTGGTGTGGCGATAGGTAAGGTTGATAATGTGGTTAGTTAGTTGGGGCGAAGCATCATAGTCAATCTCCCCAGTTTGTACTGCTCTGGCGGTCTGGGTACCGTCGATGGCAAAGATAGAGCGATCAGTGGAGAACTCTGTATCCAACTCATCGCGATAGAAGCTATAGGTGAACCCTAGCCGTTGCTCCTCGGTTAAGTTGTATCCTAGCTTAGCCAACAGTCCAAATCGGTTAGAGTCACTAATCCCAGTTTCGGGCGGAATGCGATCGCCATTGCTGTCGAAGCGAGCGTTGTTGATGTCATAGGTGAGCGCAAGACGACCATCAGCTTGGCCATCAGCAGCGGCTACCCCAACACGGAAGTTATAGCTAAAGCTATCTTCTTCTACAGACGTGAGCCCGACACGGGTCCCAGCACTGATATCATAGGCAACGTCCTCTTCTATAGGAGCCCGCGTGATGATGTTAATCACACCACCCGTTGCTCCATCACCATAAATGGCGCTGGCTCCTGAGATGACTTCAATACGTTCAATTGAGTCGGGAGCGATCGTGTTGAGTTCATTCGACGCACCAATATTTGAACTTTGAGGTACGCCATCTACTAAGACCAGAGCAGTCCGCCCGCGCAATGTGAAGCCCCGAGTCGTGCGCTGTAACGTTGGTGGAGAGAGACCCGGTACCAGCTTTCCCAAGATGTCGGGCAGGTTATTGGTGAATTCTAACTGCTGCTCGATTTGGTCGCGATCGATCACCGTGACTGAACGAGGAATATCAAGAACATCCTCTGCCGTACGGGTTGCGGTCACCACGACTTGAATCGCCTCTGACTCCTCGACGGTAGCGGATGCCACCCCTGGCATCACAGTGAGCCGTAAACTGCCATCGACCGCCGTACTGATGTCAACTTCAGGGGGAGCTTCGGTACCTGTAACTGCCACCTGCACACCACCATCCGGTAAATC
>JBCBJE010000564.1:0-4246 GCA_038523735.1 Cyanobacteria bacterium J06626_18
CGAGTAATCCTCGGGAAAGTATCCGCAGCATTCTAGAATATAGATAGAATCTTTTGAAAAAAATTAGGCTTTTCCATAGTAATTCTTCTATGGGAAAGCGAGTGATGGTTATCCCTAATGCTTAAATGCTGTGGGCTCAGGGTCTAGATAGCGCTTTAGCAAACGCTGTAGGCGATGGCGAGCTCGAGCGATTCTGGATTTGACGGTCCCTACTGAAACATGGGTAATGGTAGCGATTTCTTCGTAGGACAGCCCCTGAATTTCGCGAAGGATAATGGTTGTACGGAAAATGGCAGGGAGTTCTGAGATCGCACCTCTAAGTCGGTCGTAAAATTCCTGCGTAACCATCTGCTCAACCGGGCCAGGCTCGTCAGCTGCAATATCCCAATCGACCTGGCCTTCGTTCAATCGTCGGGGGGCATCTAGCGAAACATTGACCTCGAACCGCTTCCGCTTGCGTAGCTCGTCGTAAAACAAATTAGTGACGATGCGGCTGAGCCAGGTCTTAAACTTGTCAGGCTCTTGCAGGCGACGCAAGTTGCGATACACCCGAATCCAAACTTCCTGGGACAAGTCGGCCCGGTCTCGCCAGTCAGGCGCAAGATGGTACAGCAGCCGATCTACATGGCTCTGGTAACGTCGAATCAGCTCAGCGAACGCCGATTGACGGGGACCTGAACGATTTTGGCAGCGCCGAACCAGGTCAGGGTTCGACAGCTGCTGCAGTGACAGTCCATCAGCAGGGTGAGGGGCCGCAGTGGACCAAGAAAAGGCGAGTTCACTCATAATTTTCTCAAGCTACCTAACGCATAGAACCCAAGTTCGACGCCTTCAGGCATACGACAGCGCTCATAACCGCTAGCTAGAAATCGAATTTGGGAAGAGTAAGGATGTGAGCTGGGATAACGGACCGAATCGAGCACTTACCCGACCGATCAAGACTCAACGGGGAACTCAGCCGTCAGCAGTGACGTCTTGCCGTGGTAGGACCGAATATGGAGCACATGCACGGATACTCGGGGTCAACCATCTCATTTGGAAACCTCCAAGTGCCTGAACGTGCTGAATCAGCGTTTGCCCTAGCCTGCAACTGCCACAGTTAGCTGGTTCAGCTGCAATGAACGTCACTTGGTACCACTTAGTATCGAAATCGGGGGTGGGGTGGATTTGCGGATGTGCCTTTCGTTTTTTTGGCACACCCTCCAGCTTACGCGCGTGCTCTTTTGGCAAGCCAAAGGGGCATTGCGGGAACCATCATGTCTAAGAAGTCCGGCTCAGGCAGCCCAATGTCGTTTCCATGTGCTAACGAATCGGGTGAAGTGGCGGTATACTCTAGCTTTAATCGTTTAAATTGCAGCGTTCATGCAGCACCTGGCAAAGGTTTATCGAAAATCTTTACTTGGCGGGGCCAAGCTCCAGCTAATTGCACGCCAGGCATCCGAGGCAACCTGGGAACTGGTTAAGGACGAAGCTATTTTAGAAACGTCCCAACCGATTCCGTTTAGCGAGGGTATGCTGGTATTGGTAACGCTTGACGACGAGCAGCGCATTGTCGGGGTTGAGGAAGCCACAGACTGGGTATTGGGGCTTGTGTCAGAATACCTGACCCAGGGGTTTACCCCCGAGCTATTACAGCAAGAAATTGAACGAGCTGAGCAATGGCGGCAGTCACTGACGCTTCAAAGTCAGGAAGTTCGTCGACGTTCGCTCGAAACCATTGCCCGGCGGGATGAAATTCAGGCATTAGAAAAGCGGCTCCGACTTGAGCGAGAGGAGTTGGAACGTCGTGAATCCGAGTTGGCGGCCCGTTTAGAAGACGGTCAGGAAGAGTAGGCTTACTCTGGGGACCTGATATATACACATACATAACTGTCACATAAATAAGTGCTAGGGAGACCGCGCCTTAACACGAGTCTGTCCTTCTCGTTGAGGCAGCCGATCACCCAAAAAATCATGTGTCCCTTAATAGCGTCTTAACCCTGGCCAAGGATGCCATCGTTATAGTAAGACTGATTATTTTTTATGTGCCTATCGATTGCGGTCTAAAGAATACATGGTAAGCGGCGTTCGGTTAGGACTACTGGGGGGACTGCTGCTGCTATCTGCATGCAACTACCGCCTTAATACCCATCGCATTGAAGCGGACATTGAAGCGGATGTTGAACGTCAGGGTTGGCGAGTATCACTGAACTCCGTCGTTTGTCCTGATGATGTAGCGAAGCAGGCAGAGGCTTACTTTCGCTGTGTTGGAGAGCTAGTCTCCGGTGAGGTCTTTACAATCAACGTCATTCAGCAGGATGACGAGGGCACAGTGTCATGGGATATTCCCAGTTCTAAGACCCTGATCAACTTGGTGTCTCTAGAAGAGGAGATTCAGACAGACCTAAGCAAGGTTGTCGGTCAGCGTGTTGTGATTAGCTGTGATGGAGCTTACCGAGCGAACGAACGTGGTGACTCGTTCGAATGTGATGTGGTGGGCAACGTTACTACCGGGACTGACCGACTTGACTCAGTTCTGGTAAGAGTTGGGGCAGAAGGTGATCTTAGCTGGCAAGAGGTGCGACTACCGACAGGCTCGAGTGCGGTTCAGCCTGTCACAGCTCAGGCGGGTTCGGCTCAGCCTACCCGCCCAGTAGAAAAGGGCGAAACGGCCACTGCCAACGCTACGGTTGGAGAACGGCCAGAAGGTGACGATGGCTAGAGCCCATTTTGTGATTAGTCGATTTCCCGTCTTCGGTTTCAATGGTTATGTCAAGAGTTAAACGCTCAGCAAGCTAGCAGGATATTCAGTAATGTCAACGGTTTTCGATTTTCTTGCCAAAGGCGGACCGGTCATGGTGCCGATTGTCGGCGCTTCAGTCCTGACTCTTTCCTGCGCGTTGGAGCGAGCGCTATTTTGGTCAGACCTGCTACGACGTCAAGGTAAGGTGATTCACGATGTGCTGGATGCGGCTCCGCGCGATCTGGACGAGGCGGCTGCGATCGCAAACCAGCATCAGGATATCCCCATGGGTCGCTTCCTACTTGCGCCGCTGCGCCTACGCAATGCCTCCCCAGAAACCTTCCGGCTGGCTATGGAAACCGCCGCCGATCGCGAGTTTGTCAAAATGCGGCGAGGTGACAAGCTGTTGGAAACCATCGTAGCCATCTCGCCGCTGCTGGGGCTGCTGGGTACGGTAACGGGTCTGATTGGGACCTTTTACAGCCTAGACATTGGCGGTGGCGGTGGCGAAGGGGCCGGTGAAGCTGCTGCCGGTATCGGCGAAGCGCTGATTACCACCGCTGCAGGAATGGTTGTGGCGATTTTGGCACTGGTGGTGCTGCGGACAATGGTTACCCTGCAGAGCCAGCAAACCGACCAGTTTGCTGACGCCGGTAACGAGCTTGAACTGATTTACCGCCAGTACTGGTATGAACCGGCACTGTTGGCAGCCGAGGCCAACCAAGTGGCCGACGGCACACGCACGCCGTCGCCTATTCTCAGTGTCCCAGACCATTCTTAACCCATTTCTGTAGGGGTGCAGGGCCCTGCAATCCTTCCATTCTCCTATGCGCATCAAGCAGCAAGACCGCGAGATACCGACCATTGATCTGATTCCCATGCTGACAGTGATGATGGGGGTATTGGCCTATTTTGTGGTGATTACGGTGTCGCTGGGCAGCGAAGACCTGATCGAGGTGGAGCTACCCCCGGAACAATCTGAGGAAGATCTGCCGCCTCAGGTCAGCTCGATTGCTGACCTTTTTATTGTTGAGGTAGACAGCAAGGGGGAAACGCTGCTGAACGGTACGCCTGTCGGCGAAGACCAACTCGCGCTACGGATCGAAGCTTATCTTGCGGCCAATCCTAAGGATACGGTTTACTTAGTACCCAGCGAAGATTTGCCCTACGAGAACGTGATGCAGTTTCTGGGTCGAATGCGAGATGTCGGGGGTGACCGAGTTTCACTCGCCTTGGAGGAATAGGATGGGACTCCGAAACCGGCAGGTCAAATCCAAAATTCCTGAGGTTAATCTGGTGCCGATGATGGATGTTTTGATGACGGTCCTGGTTTTCTTCGTCATCATTTCTATGAGCCTAAGCGGTATCAAGATTTTTGGTGTGAGTCTGCCGCAGTCGGTATCGGGCGCAGACGAAGAGGTGATTGACCGGGCGGAACCCTTGGTACTTGGACTGCGGCCTGACGGGACCGTGCTGATGGAGAATGTGGCGGTCAACGACGATGAGCTAGCTGAGGCCATTGCC
>JBCBJE010000565.1:0-4232 GCA_038523735.1 Cyanobacteria bacterium J06626_18
ATCTCACCTTTAAGCGGGAAAGGGAAAAAGGGGAAAGGTCAAAGGGTGTACCGTAATTTGGCTAAGTATTGCTATAGCTCAAGTATAGTGACAAAGAATCGAGTAGCGTTTCTCTTACGAAGATCTTCGAATTGACTCGATCCAGTCAATGATGTGGTCGTATTCAAACTGATGCGTAAGCTGGCTGAGATGTTTTGCCAGAGGCTTTTGGGAGTCCGGTATTTGCTGGATTAGCTCACTAAGGCGATCGCTGTCCACCTGCACCGCTGCATGATAAAGAGACTCCATCCAATCGGCTGGCATCTTATCTAGGACCGTAGAAGCAAAGCCATCTTCTGATTTCGCTGCGTTATTAGCCCCTGCCCTTGCCTCAGGTACTTCTGTGTCCGCATAGACATACTTCACACCCAAATACCTTGCCAGCTTTTCAAAAATGATTGAATCGCGATAGGGCTTGTGGACAAAATCATCGCAGCCCGCCGCCATCACCGCCTCACGTTTCTCTTCAAATACACTAGCCGTTAACGCAATAATAACTGGCCCTGCGCCCTCTCTTCTGTTTCCTATTCCCTGTTCCCTATTCCCTGTTTCCTGCTCCTCAAGCTCACGAATACACCGCGTCGCCTCATAACCATCCATCACCGGCATTCGCATGTCCATCCAGATCAGGTGAGGCCGATACTGCTGATAGGCCGCGATCGCAGCTTCCCCATTGGCGGCCTCGCAAACATCGAAGCCTACTTGCGTAAGTAGCTGACTGAGCGCTGATCGATTATCGGGCTGATCGTCTACCACCAGAATGCGATGGCGGGGCTGTCCAGGAGCGATCGCCACCACCTGAGAAGGGGGCTGAGATGTGCCTGATTGAATTGCTTCGGTGTGTATCAGCGGAATGTCGAAAATGAAGGTGCTGCCCTTTGCCAACATACTGTGGGCGATAATGTCGCCTCCCATGAGACGAACAAATCGGCGGCTGATGGCGAGTCCGAGCCCAGTGCCACGCTGCGATCGCTCAACCATCCTGGCCTGCACAAACGCATCAAAAATAGTTCCCAGCTCGGCTTCAGGAATGCCTACCCCCGTGTCTGTTACGCGAAACACCAAGGCTGGTGTAGGGGAAGATAGCTTCTCCGAGCGAGCACGAAACGTTGAGTCGCCTCCTGTTGGAGATGATGTCTGTAGCCGATGGTTGGGGCTTTCTAACCGATGGGAATGTTGCTGTTCGAGGCAAGCTTCAGTGATACAAGTGGCAATCGTGACCTGCAGTATGACCCGACCAGCAGCCGTAAATTTGATGGCATTTCCCAGCAGATTGATCAGCACCTGGCGTAACTTGCCCTCATCGGCGCGGATAAACTGAGGAACGTCTGGTGCAATATCGATGCTGAGCTGTAGTCCTTTGGAATCAGCCCGAAAGCGAACCATTCCTTCTAGACTATGGATCAGCCAATACAGATCGACAGTTTCTTCGTACAGCGTAATTCGTCCAGCCTCAATCTTGGACATTTCCAGCACGTCATTGATCAAGGCCAGCAAGTGTTCACCGCTGTGGTTAACGATTTCCAGATTGTGGTGATGCTGTTGCGTTAAAGATGCATCGCGCATCAGCAGTTGAGTGAAACCCAGGATAGCGTTCAAAGGGGTGCGAAGTTCGTGGCTCATGTTCGCTAAGAACTCACTTTTAGCTCGATTGGCGGCATCGGCTTCTTCTTTAGCCTGTTGTAAATCAGCAGTCCGCTCTTCGACCCGGCTTTCGAGTTCTACATTCGTGCGTGCCAAAGCTTTGAAGGAGGCACTGATTTGTCCAGCCATGCGATTGAAGGAACTTGCCAGAATGTCAATCTCACGAATTCCCATTGTTTCAATTGGCTGTTGCGTCACTTGCTCGATTGATTGTTCAGGCGATCGCTGGGCGAGGTGTTGGCTCACACTGCTAAGTTGCAGAATCGGTCGCGTGATCCAGCGCGTGGTGAGAATGCCCACACCCGTCGCGATCGCTAATGCCCCCAAACACAGCCAGATCGTCGTCCGCGTGTTGGCCTGAATCTGTTCCATAAAGTCTGCTTCGGGCACCACTAGCACGATGAGCCAATCTAGCCCCCGTCCGTCTTCAAACGGAACCACCTGAACATACTGCCGCTGCCGTTCTAGCTCGAACTCCACCTGCTGGGCTTGGTCCACCCGCTCTAGTGTCCCAAAATACTGGTTGAGGAAGGCGGCTGTTTCGCGAACCAGGGCGTCTTGGCTTTCGGTAGCTTTGCGACCTTGGACATCTTCCCCTTGGCCCACCAACAGCGCCTCTTCAATGGAACTCGAAATCAGCGTTCCAGTGCGATCAATGATAAAAGTTTCGCCCGTTTCCCCAACTTCTAGGGTTCTCAGAAAGTTGCCGAGTTCTACCGGCAGCAAAAAATCAGTCGCACAGACGCCGAGTAAGCGATCGCTGAGCGGGTCATACACAGGCGCACTGGCCGTAATAGTTGGCAAATTAGTGTCAAAATCCAGGTAGATTTCGCTCCAGGTAGAGCTTTTAGCAGTTTTGGCAGCGCTGTACCAGGGGCGCTGGCGCGCATCGAAGCGACGATTATTTTCCCGCACCAATTGGGTTGGCTGTCCCTGATTATCCAAGTTGTAGTAGTAGCCTGTATAACCAGTGTTGCGGTTGTAAGCAACGGCCTGAAGACTATCAAAGGGATACCCAACACCCACAAAAGACCCGTCTGCTTCGCTGCCACAATAGATTAAATTGGTCGTGTCATAGATTTTGGCCTGCTGCCAGAGCTGATCCGTCCCAATCAGCCGCGTGGGATCAATACTTCCCTGGATCATGCCATTTACATTAATTTGATTGATGGTATGAGGAATTTCAACGTAGGTATGGATTTGCTGCTCAATTCGAGCTGTCAGCTCATTCCGAACTTGGGATGCAACCTCGTTTATAGCCTTCTGCCCATTCCGTAGTGAAACGTATCCTGTGAGTCCAACAGCAGCGAACATCTGCAAAATAAAAGGCACGACCAATACTACCGGCAGCGGTAATTTTCCTGTCTTGGAGGTCTGTAGCGAATCGTGCTTCATATGCAGCGGGTCATGCTCTGTAACTAAGCATCGCTTACAGTCTGTAAACAATGTGGCGTCGCTAGGTTCTCATGATAATTCGCTCCGTTTCTTGAACGATTAAAAGAAGAAGGGATTTTAAGAGAGAGGGAGACGGGGGAGGGGAGGACGATCGCGGTATTCTTGCTGCCATGCTCAAGCTAGACAGGCGGAGAGTCCAGCGAGAACGCTTTCTTGACAAATGTGCTGGTACGATGACGAGACATTATTTGAGGCGTTGCGATCGTCGTGTTTGAGTCCCTGGGTTATGCATTAGAAGCTCTCCCTAATCTGCTGAGAGGAGCCGTCACCACCGTCCAACTGACTTCCTTTGCCGTCATCTTAGGTTTGATTGGCGGTACTTTGTTGGGCATTGCTAGGTTATCCCCCATCTGGCCTTTACGATTAGCCAGTCGCATCTACATCGACTTTTTTCGGGGTACGCCCCTCTTGGTGCAGATTGTGATGATTTACTTCGGCATCCCAGCACTAGTGCAGAACCTAGGAGCGTCTTTCAGCTTTGATCGCTTTGCCGCATCCATTTTGGCGCTGAGCTTAAACGCAGCTGCGTACCTAGCCGAGATTGTCCGTGCCGGTATTCAGTCGATCGAAGTAGGCCAAAGAGAAGCTTCCGAATGCTTGGGACTCAGTCCTCTGCAAACCATGCGTTATGTCATTTTCCCGCAAGCGTTTCGGCGCATGATTCCACCCCTGGGAAATGAATTTATTACCCTGCTGAAAGATACTAGCCTAGTTGCCTTTATCGGCTATGAGGAGATTCTGCGTCGAGGACAGCTCATTGTGGCTGGAAATTATCGAGCATTTGAGGTGTACATCACAGTTGCTCTTGTCTATCTCGTGCTCAACACCATCGCCTCCCAAGGATTCATTCTGTTAGAACGCTGGATGGACCCACTTCAGAAATCGAAATCGCGAAAGCAGGACACTACAGTGCTGGCTGATGCTCTCGAATAGGGGCGATGGGGAGAGAGGGGGGGTAGTCCTTAAGTGGTAAGGATAAAACACCTGACTTCCAACTAATAGGCGATGTAGCCCTGGGCCAAGCTGGTGTAAATCTGGAGCTTAAATTGATACGCCTCCAGTTTGATGTCTTTTACCTTGCCCCCTTGTCCCGA
>JBCBJE010000566.1:0-4209 GCA_038523735.1 Cyanobacteria bacterium J06626_18
TGGTTGGGAAGAAGGGGCTTTGGTTTCCATTTCAATCGAAGGTGACAAAATCGTTCTCGCACCAGCTGCCCCTAGGTATACGTTGGAGGAACTGCTGGCGGGAGTTGAGCCAGACCTGCAGCACGATGAGCTGGATTGGGGCACAGCTGTTGGAGAGGAAAGTTGGTAGAGGTAGATGCCCATATCCCCCAAAGAGGTGACATTATTCGCCTCCAGTTAGATCCTCGAACCAGCAGTGAGCAAGCGGGCTATCATCCTGCCATTGTGATTTCGCCTGCAGCCTACAATCGCGTTTCAAAGTTACTGCTATTGTGTCCGATTACAAGTCGTCAGAAGGGGTGGCCCTTTGAGGTTCCCCTACCCGAGACGATGGCAACGTACGGGGTTGTTTTAGTGGATCAATTGAGGACTGCCGATTGTCAGGTCCGGCGCGCGACCTTTGTCGAAAAAGCGCCATCGATATTGGTAACAGAAGTGATGAGTCGGCTGGCTACACTTGTCACTTAACGCGAGATTGCCTGACAAGGAGCACAGAAGTCGCAACAATTGGGATGAGGTAATCGGGGACAGAGAATGGGTGGACTGGCCGCAAAGGCGATCGCATCGGTGCAGCGGTATCGACAGCAGGCAGTGGCGTTATTGCTCTATCAGTCGGTGTTGGAGACGCCGATCAGTCGGGCTCTGCTCGATTTACTCGATGCCCTGTGTACGGAAGATTCGGATCGCTGTCTGCTGGCCTACGGGGTTTGGTTCCAGACCTTAGCGGAACATCAGCAAACCTGGCAGGGACACTTGCTCGAACAAATTGTGCTGTCCGATAATGCCTTTTCGCAGCAGGCGCAGCAGCAGCCTGTACAAGAGCTACCCGCCGCTCTTTTGGAGGCAGCTGCCCATGACTTGAGTCGGCTGCAAACTCTGTATACGTGCCAATGCAGTCAGCTCAGCCAGTGGGTGCAGACAGTCTGCCAGATTCCTGAAGCCCCAGTGGTTTGGAGCCTCGATGATGAATCGTCGCCAGAGGTTTCTTTCTTCACCCTGCCTGAGTGGCAGGAGGGCTTGGTGGAACTCGCCACGTACTACCGCAAGTATGGGGTGGGTCTCTTTGGTCGTTACCGAGCGTTGCGCTGGCAGGAAGAGGGGCTAGTTGGCATTGCTCATCCTGATACCGTTCAGTTGAATGATCTTGCTGCTTATGATCATCCCCGTCAGCAGCTTTTACGCAATACAGAATTTTTGCTGCAGGGATCACCGGCCTTACATGTGCTGTTGTACGGCAGTCGTGGCTCGGGTAAGTCTTCGCTGGTAAAGGCGCTGGTTAATGAATATGGCGATCGCGGGTTACGCCTCATCGAAGTGGGTAAAGCCGAACTCGTTAACCTGCCAACGATTGTGGAACGAGTGCGAAACCTGCCGCAAAAGTTCATCATCTTTGTCGATGATTTGTCCTTTGAAGAAGATGACGATGCTTTTAAAGCACTGAAAGTTGTGCTGGAAGGAAGCGTCAACGCTCGGGCGCGCAATGTCGTAGTGTATGCCACCTCTAACCGCCGTCATCTGGTGCGCGAGTATTTTTCGGAACGCCCCCGCCCCAAAGATCAGGACGAAATTCAAGCCTGGGATACGCTGCAAGAAAAACTGTCGTTTAGCGATCGCTTCGGACTTACCCTCACCTTTGAAGCGGCGGATCAGAAGACCTATCTCGCGATCGTTCACCATCTCGCCAGCAAAGCTCAAATCACCTTAGAGAAGGCAGACATTGAACGACAAGCCCTACAATGGGCGACTCGTCATAATGGCAGATCGGGCCGCACAGCACGGCAATTTGTCGATTTCCTAGCCGCAGATCTATCTATTCGATAGATTACATGGAGAGATTTCGGTTCTAAAACAACAGCAACTGGAAAGACCTTGACTGGCTCAGTTGCAGGAGGTACGAGTCGATGGCTCAAAAGACAGGTCTGGCACTGGGCGGTGGCGGCGCACGAGGGTGGGCTCATATTGGGGTAATTCGAGCACTAGAGGAAGCCGAAATCGCTGTAGATTATCTCGCAGGAACCAGTATTGGCGCTTTGGTGGGTGCAGTCTACGTTGCTGATGCCTTGGACGATCTGGAGTCGTTTGCGGAAGACATTACGCTGGAGACTCTCTTGTCACTATTGGATATTGCGTTTCCGAGTCCCGGATTAATTGCAGGCGATCGCATTCGTGAGTTCATCGCCAACTATGTGCTAGATAGGCAAATCGAGGATGCTGCTATTCCCTTTCGGTGCGTGGCGACCAACTTTCTGCTCAAGCAAGAAGTTGTTTTGCAAAAAGGGCCGCTAGTAGACGCGGTGCGGTCCAGTATTTCCATTCCAGGCATCTTCAAACCTGTACAACAAGAGGAGAATGTCTATCTTGTGGATGGCGGCGTGGTGAACCCAGTGCCGGTGAGCGTGGTAAGAGCAATGGGGGCAGAGACCATCATTGGTGTCAATCTCAACAAGGACCCTAAGGTGGAAAAGGCTCCGGCGGCGGACAATTCTGACTCTGATATGCACCAATCTGAAGACAGAACCTCAGAAGCGGCATCGGACGAATCGGACTCAGACAGTGGACTACTCCCTGCCCTAGCAAATCGTTACGAAGCACTCAAAGGCGTGCTGGCAGATCAAGCTGATGACTGGATTCCGGATCCCCGCACTGGCCTCAATATCTTTGATGTACTGGGCAACTCAATCAACATGATGGAGCAGCGAGTCACGCAAATTAATCTGCAAACTGACCAGCCCACTGTATTGATCGAGCCCAATCTCATGGAGTTTGGCATTTTTGATTTTCACCAAGCCAAGCCCATGATGCGCCGAGGATACGAGGCAGCAAAAGCAATGCTGCCAGAGATTCAAGAAGCAATCCGCTCTTCTTCAGATTGATGTTGCCTATGCCCTATTTGGGGTTGCTGAATCTGTCGATGGGAAGGAGGTCCAGCCTCTGTCTTAACAATGCCTTGCAGCGTTGTATGGCGAGGGAACCCTACGAATATCCTTCGGCTGGATGAAACAGCCTTACCTCCCTGGAGAGCCATCGTGTGCATATAGCTCGATGAAGGTGCCCTAGATCCTGCCAGACCTCCCTTAAGCCCTCCTAAGCCCTCCGGGCAGGCTACGCCAACGCAAGGTGGGAAGCCCAATCTGTTAGGGGAAGTTAGAGTGGGCTTTCCCTCAACACCACTTTGGCTCCGAAGACTTGTAGCCCTGGAGGGACATAGGGGTGGGTCAAACACCGTGCCCCTAGACCCACCCTGCCACTCTTAGGAGGGGAAGCGTTCAGAGATATAGCTTTTTGAACCACTTACTTGGTAAGCGGCAAAAAAGCTACCTGGGAGCAGATACTGCCCTGCCTGATGCGCCGGAGAGACACAGCGTTTTGGCGGCATTACTTTCCTGCGCTTCGTGGCTGTTTCTAAGCTGCCTGCTGCTGTCTACCAGCCGAGTCCCAAGGGTATTGTTGGAATTAGTTCGACCACTCATGTAGTGCGTTGCTGGGTAATGCGCGATTAGCACGGTCCTGGTTCCTGCTTGTTGAGGATCAATGACCTGGGCGGGTTCGACATGATGGAAGACCTTGTTGTCGTGCCACATAAGGGCGTGACCTTCTTCTAAAACGAAGGGATCAATCAGCGCGCGATCGCCCGCCAAATCCGCATAAATAGCGTTTCTCGCCGCTGTAATATTTTCACGGGCCAAGCAAGCCAGCATGGCGCGATCGGCCCCATCGGAATGAATACCTTGGCCAGTCAAGCATTTTGCCTGAGTAGCGAAGTCCACATGACTTTTCTGAACCTGCACCAGGATAGGTTCTTTGTCTGGAATGCTATAGGCAGCTTTGAAAGCAAACAGGACTTTTCTTGTCGCCTCACATTCCAAGAACTCTCTGGGCATCTCGCGATAATAGCGTCGGTAACCACCCGAAAAGTCGTTGTATTCGTGTGGCTGTGTAAAGTAATCAAGCCGGATTTGATACCACTGCTCATCAATACAAATCACGTAGGCGATATTTTTGGTTCGTTCCGCAAAGTATTTTGAGCTTGGATCAGGGCCTAGCTCACCGCAAGCCGCGATTAAGTCCTGCGCTTCCGATGGTTTCAATAAAGGCATTGTCGATGCCAGCGTACTATTTAAACACTCATAGCTGGCTGCCGTAGCTTTCTGCATTACCTGCATGGATCAA
>JBCBJE010000567.1:0-4203 GCA_038523735.1 Cyanobacteria bacterium J06626_18
GATGCCCAAATAGCCACCCGCACCTAACCAGCGTGTCATTAATTTGCTGCGCGGCACATATCTTTCCAAATAGGAGTCCGTCAAGTTGAACAAAATATCGGTGAAAATTAATGACACGCTGGTTAGGTGCGGGTGGCTATTTGGGCATCACAGCGTTAGGTCAGCGTTTTTTTATGACTGATAAAGTCGCCTATCGTGGATGGTTAGAGACGCTAGCTGACAGTATTTCTCCTTTGCGCGTTATCGCTGTCGCCCACGGAGAACCGATTACAGCTGATTGTGCTGAAAGGTTGCGTGAAGCGGCTACCCGTTTATCGAAAGTCTAGTATGCAGGAAGGAGACTAGACACTACATTCTGACTCCTGATGCCTGTCTCCTGACGACTACCTCCGAGACAACCTCTCACTTCAGAACGATGCGTGTTTTGATTCTTACCCTTGGTTCACGAGGCGATGTTCAGCCCTATGTCGCCTTAGGCAAAGGCTTAAAAGCCGCAGGTCATACCGTCACTCTCTGTACCAGTAGCCGCTTTGAGTCATTCATCACCGAGCATGGGTTGAACTATGGCTACATGAACGATGCGATGATGCAGCTGATGGATTCAGCCCAGGGGCGAGAGGTGATGGAAGACGCCACCAACCTCTGGGGAGTCATTAAAGCGACGCGCCGATTGTCTAAACAAGTTGCGCCTCTACAGCAGAAGATGCTGCAAGATTGCTGGGATGTCGCCCAAGCCACTAACCCTAAGTTGATCCTCTTCCATCCCAAAACCTATGGCGGGCCCCACATTGCTGAAAAGTTAGGCATTCCGGTAATCTTGGCGATGCCCTTACCAATGCTGGTGCCTACGACAGAACAGGCCAATATGGGCTTTCCTAAATTGCCGTTGGGGGGGCCATTAGGAGGATGGTACAACCAGCGGACTTACCAGATTGCTGACCTGTTCTTTGCATTCTCAGTCGGGAAGCTCGTCAAAGACTGGCGCGCCGAGCAGCATTTGCCCCGTCAATCCAAGTTTGATCTTTTGCATACCCATACGGGAGAGCCGATACCGGTACTGCATTGCTACAGTCGCCACGTTGCTCCGGAACCGACTGACTGGCCAGACAATGTGATTGCAAGCGGCTACTGGTTTTTAGACCAGCAAACGACGTGGGAGCCACCAGAGAATCTCCAAGCTTTCCTGAATTCAGGGGATGCTCCAGTCTATGTGGGATTTGGCAGTATGGCCGGGCGCGATCCGGAGCGGTTAGCCCGCATTGTAATCGGGGCTCTGCAACAGGCTAAGGTTCGCGGCATCCTAGCTACAGGTTGGGGCGGATTGTCGGCAGAGGATTTGCCGGAGACGATTTTCAAACTTGAGCAGGCTCCCCACGATTGGCTGTTTCCTCAAATGGCAGCGGTTGTCCACCATGGCGGGGCGGGGACTACGGCGGCAGGATTACGGGCTGGATGCCCCACAACTGTGTGCCCGTTCTTTGGCGATCAGCCGTTTTGGGGACAGCGTGTCTATGGGCTGGGGGTAGGCAGTGAACCGATTCCGCAGAAAAAACTGACGGCTGAGAAGTTGGCAGCGGCAATTCAAACGGTGACAACGGATGTCAGCATTCGACAAAAGGCCAAGGCACTCGGCGAAAAGTTGCGACAGGAAGACGGCATTGCTAAGGCGATCGCCCTGATCGAAGCCGTCAGCCGCTGAGTTTTGTCGGTTCCGCAGGATATCTGTTATGGAATCGGCACCCTGAAACTATCACCGTGGGCAAGTTCGGCAGCGTTTTGGGATATCCCTCGCTCAATCTCTACGGCCTCATTGCGTTCGGCGTAGGTACCTGTGTCGAGGCCAATTTGCTGGTTGTTGACGGCAAGTTCAAGCACTTTGAGCTTCCGATTTATGCCCGTGTCGTTATTGTAGAAAGCCACTGCGATCGCTGAAGCATTTGCAGCATTCCCTGGAGTCATAGCCGGCAATGTCAATTGAACCCGTCCTTCAGAATTTTGAGACAGGGCCGGGGCCAGCAAAATATCCGCTACCTTCGTGCCATCTAAATGGACTTCAACAATCGGAGAAACTTCGGTTAATTCAAGCTCATTAATATCCAGGACTAACTGAATCTCTAGGGCTGCAGAACGATAGTCATCTTCCTGAAGCCCTACCCTATCGATGGGAATTGCTTCAAATCCAATGTTGGCAGCATAGGTGCTTTCAACACTCTCAAGCGCTTTCTTTAAGTCATCGGTTGGCAACGTGGCCTCAGTAATGTTGTTTGCTTTGGTGAGCAACTCGGTCTGATCCTCAGGCATATGACGCTCTCGGAAAGGTCTAACCACATTGCTAAAGATGTTGCGCTCGTAGCGGTGACCTTCGGGTAGTGCTGGGTTGCCCTCTAAAAGGGTGGCAAGTTCTGGGTAGCGGGTCACGTAAGGGGGTTGGTCATGGTTAACCGCTTCCAGTTTTTCATACATGCGCCAGCGTCCTCCTGGTTGCATGCGATCAGCGGCCCAATTTAGCCCACGGGCATCGGTAAAAATGCCAATCCGGGAATTCATGAAAATATTGTTGGCAACTGTCATGTCACGCCCACCCCCCACACGGACAATTTCATCAGCATTCCTGACAACATTGCCGTAGACATTAGCCCCCGAGGCCAAATCATCAAAGTAGAAAACCTTAGTTCCATGTTCTGATTCAGGCAACTCGTATTCTAGTGTTGGGTCAGTCCGAAGCTCTTGAGGAATGCCTCGAATGTATTTGATACCTGCTTCATAAATGTAGTTGTGGCGAATGACATGTCCTCGTGCTGTCCAGTCTCTGCCAGTGTAGAAAACACCCGCATCATCCGTATCTAAAACGACGTGATGAATGCGATTGTATTCAATCACATGGTCATTGCCACCGAATTGAATGGCTGTATGGGGTAAATAAGAAATTTCGTTGTTGCCAGCATAATTACCCACCCCTCGTAAGGCGATCGCACTATGGTAATAAGACAAAATGCGATTGACGTTGTAAATGCGGTTATTCACAACACGATGGTTGCCTGGCGTTAGGGTTTGGCGATCGCCCCCACTCACCTCAACGCCTCCAGCCCCAGTATTGTAAATATCGCTGGATTGAAGGGTGTTATTCTTCCCCCCTTGGATGGATACGCCTTCAGCACTCACATTCCTCAGGGTTAATCCAGACAGTAGAATATCTTCACTTTGTTTAATCGCGATCGCGCGATTACGCCCCATTTCCAAAGTTAAATTTTGGATGTGAATATTCTCAGCATTCTCGATAGAAATCAGGGGATCCTCTAACACCGAGACAAACACAGAATTCATATCTTCCGTGTTAGGGGGCCAGAAATAAATTGTGTTGGTTGCGGCATCGTAAAACCATTCACCGGGGCTATCGAGTGCTTCAAAAACATTCAGCACATAAAACCGCATACCCCGCTGTATCGTGCCCCGCGCCGGTCTTTGCTTGAGGATAAGCTCTTGCTTCTCAGCATCGATGCGGTCAATGGCCAAATAATCCTCTGACCAGTAACGCCTGAAGTTGCCATGTACCATGGCATTTTGTAGATTACGCCAAGTTCCGGGACGATCGCTGGCAAAGGCAATTCGCCGTCCTCGCCTCCCCCCTGGCGTACCCACAATGGGTATCCAGGCCCCTGGGTTAGGATAGCGCGCGAGTTGCAAAGGCTTCCCTTGAAAAAACAGCTCCATTGGGAAACTTTCGACTTTATTGTAAGTTCCTCGGGGAACATGCTGTGGCACATCGCTCAGGCCAATTGCAGTCAAATCAGCGCTATAAACATTACCGCGTGCTTCCGACGGAAGGATGTCCAAGATGGTTTCATCGGTTACCGGTTCAATCCCCACAAGAGGCTTCCCTCCAATCAGGTGAACCTCCTCTCCTGCAGCAGCGCTGTAGGTAATCACAGCATCCCCAACACCAGAATCTTCGCGACCCAGTTTCAGACTTTGATTGAGATAGTAAGTGCCTTGTCGTAAGTAAACGGTGTAGCTTTTTTCAGGATTTCCTTGCTTACGCTCACGAACCAAATCACGGGCCTTGGCAATTGAGGCAAGGGGCGCAGCTTCTGTTCCGGTGTTCTGATCGTTGCCGGTTGTTGAAACATAAATGATGTCGCTCGCTGGAGCATTTGCAGAACCAACGGCAATTGCCAGTAAAACACTGACAAAAAAAGCTATTAC
>JBCBJE010000568.1:0-4203 GCA_038523735.1 Cyanobacteria bacterium J06626_18
ACAAAGACATTAAGTTTGGTCTTGGAGACGTTTCTAGGGTTTTCCAATAGGCCATATCAAGAGCAACGACATCGTTGAACACCTCATACTTGGAAACCAACTTGGAATCCCATCAAGGAAAACGCACTATCCAATTGCCGATATTAAAACACGGTTAAAGCTTCGTGCCACTTTGTCGCTTAATGTTGAGATTATGCAAAAAACTGCGAGCATTTGCTTAGGTTCAAAAATGATAAGCCCATGATGGCTTTCGCTGCGCCCCTTCTGGAATAACGGCAATTAACCCGTGTTCATCTAGAGAGTTGCCAGAGTTTATTTGACTTGCACAGGGGAAGCTGTGTGTTGTCAGATACTCAGAAGTGGATGAATTTAGTCCCCAGAATCGACGATCGCATCACTATTGATCTTTCAAGGCAAATGCTATCGAGAAGCATCAATGCTGGCAGAGTCATCCATGAGATGTTGACAGTCGCCAAATCGCTTAATCTGCCAGTGATCGCTGATCCCTAAAGTCATTCCTGTCTGTGACCACCGATCGCAGTCCATCCAAAACTCAAACAGCGCTGTGTTGGCGATCGGTATTTGCCAAGTGCGATCGCATCCCATCAGCACGGCAATTAGATGTTCCAGAATCCAATGGTGTGTGATTATCCAAACGGCATCGCCATTACTGTGTTGGGTGAGTAACTGCTGGATGAATCGACGCGCTCGCTGCTGCCCCTGCAGCGGTGTCTCAGCCTCAGGAATCGCCACCCATTCGCAAGAAGTTGCAAGCGATTGGCAGAGGACTGGATAGTGCTGTTTTGCTTCTATCCAAGTGAGTCCAGTCAGAATACCCGCCTGAAATTCTTGGAGTTCCTCAGCAACTGCTATCACCGGCAGGTCTGTAGGTGGAGGAGGCAAGGGAACTGCCTGCTCGGATGAAAGAGCATCTTTGAGGATCGCTGGGACATGGGGCAACTCGTTCGGTAACAGCCATTCCCAGGGCTGGCATAGATATGCAAGCGATTCAACCGCACGATAAAGCGGACTGGTGTAGATATGACTGGGTCGCCAGCCTTGCTGGTGCAGGCAATGCCCCAGAGATTGGCATTGCTGCCGCCCTGTGAGCGTCAATTCATCCTCCAGGTGACTGGTCATGCGCTGGTCGCGGTTGCCTGTCGATTCGCCATGTCGGATGAACAGAAGCTTGAGCATTGTATTTTCCCAGTCTCCTTGAGCCCCTAACAGGATGCATCGCAGCGAGCAGTCTTAAGATAAAGGGATCCGCTAGCTTAGCCCTCTCCATTTACAATAGCTATCAGGTTTGATGATTCGTTATTCAGTCTCTTAAATGCGATGCTGCTGAAATCTACAACGCGCCACGTTTTAATCTATGCTGCTGAAGTCAAACAGAATGAACTGGTTCCCAGCGAATCAGTGTTGACCTTAGATATCGATCCTGATAACGAGTTCAACTGGAGCGATGAAGCGCTTCAGAAGGTGAACCAAGAGTTTGGTCGGCTCGTTGAGACTGCCGAGGGTGAGGAGCTAACTGACTACAATTTGCGTCGAATTGGTTCGGATCTGGAGCACTTCATTAAGGCACTGCTCCAGGCTGGCGAGATTAGCTACAACCTCAAAAGTCGCGTCATGAACTACAGCATGGGCCTACCCAGAGTCGTGTCTGACGCGGCGGATGCATAGGGTTTCTACCATTACCTTCCTGCTATTGTGTACTGCTGAGTGATTCACTGTTCCAACCCAAGCTGCCGGGCTGCTAACCCGAGCGATCGCCCCAACTGTCACGCTTGCAAATGGCCTTTGATGCGCCGCTATTTGTGGGCACAGGGATCGGTGTCAATTGGGCTGGAGCCTGGGACCGTACTCGCAGAACGCTATCAGGTCGTGCAGTTTCCGCTTTTATTAGATACTGCCCCCGCGGATCCCCCTGCACCGCTAGAAGCAGTTCCAGCCTCAGCAGAACCTTACCTAGCGCTTTCCCACTTTCCAGTATCGATTCCTCGTCCTTTCACGCAAATTGTGCTTGCGAAAACCGGCAAATCTTTACTGCTGCTGGAAGAGATTCCCATCCGGTCGCCGGAGGAGCCCTTCTCGGAAATTCCGCCTCTACTGCCAACCCTAACCGCAGCGTGGGCCGAAGCCACAGCCCTGCAGCAAGCCACCTGGCTATGGCAAATTGCCAAGCTCTGGCAGCCGTCTGTAGACAATCAGGTGGCTGGGGCCCTTCTGGACTGGGAAAATATACGGGTAGATGGCGAAGATGTACGGTTGGTATCGCTGCAAGTAGCGGCAACGTCTTCACCTACGCTGGCGGATCTGGGTAGCCAGTGGCGGCCTTTGCTGGAAGCAACCGCGACACCGTTGCGAAGCTTTCTGACGCAGTTAGTGGAAGATCTCAGTGCCGGTCAAGGAACTTCGGCGGGGCTAGTCAATGCGTTCACCCAAGCTCTAGAAGTTCTGTCAGCGCCCCAGAAAGTCGCTGTACAGTTTGCCACTTACTCCGATCAAGGCCCGACCCGCAAACGTAACGAGGACGCCTGTTATCCTCAGAGTGGCACGGTAAGCAGCACGTCTCTAGCGGCTAAGACAGTAACGACAACACCAGCCCCATTTGTCATTGTCTGTGACGGTATTGGTGGACACCAGGGTGGCAATGTAGCGTCTCAAATTGCGATCGATGAGGTCGCACAGCAACTGCAGGCTCTAGGTAATAGCCCCAATTTGATTCATGATGATTTGGTCTTTTTGTTAGAAAAGGCTATTTTGGCTGCGAATCAGGCAATTTCTTCACGGAATGATGCTGCGCAGCGACAAGACCGGGCTCGGATGGGTACCACGATCGCCCTGGCCTTTGTCTATGGCGCCCGCTTATACATTGCTCATTTAGGCGACAGTCGGGTATATCGGGTGCGATCGCACAACTGCCGCCAAATTACGCTCGACGACGACGTTGCCACGCGAGAAATGCGGTTGGGGCTACAGCTCTATCGCGATGCCCTACAAACATCGGGATCCGGAGCCTTGGTTCAAGCGCTGGGTATGGCGTCCTCGCGCCATTTACATCCCACTGTAGAACTCTATCCGCTGACCCAAGAATCGGTGTTTTTGCTCTGCTCTGACGGACTCAGCGATCAGGACTTAGTAGAACGTTTGTGGACAGCAGAACTCCGTCCTACTGTGATGGGCGATCGCGATGTAGCAACGGCAGGCAAACGCTTAATCAAACTTGCCAATACTCACAACGGCCATGACAACGTCACCGTTGGCGTTCTACACGTTGTGCCTCAGCCCTCAAACAAAGTAACTACCGTCCCTATCACCAGCGCTGCACAATTAATGGCCCCCGTGATGTCGTCTGCCACTGCCACCCAGAAAGTAACCCAAGTCGTGGCTCCATCCTCAAGCACTCCTCAACAAGCCGTTCCCACCGTCCCTAAACGACGACGAGCCGCTCCCATTATGCTAACCAGTATCGCGATCGCAGGCTTGCTAGGAATCGCTGGCATCTATGCCTGGAATCGGTTTGGCCCGCTCACAACAGGTTCCGATTCAGCACCCACCACAGCGAGCGAGCCCCTCTCCCCCCAAGCGACACCGCCGATTCCTGTCGCTGACCCTGTCGCGAGTGACCTTGCAGTTGGCGATTATCTCCAAATTCAAGCGGCTCTGGATACCACCTCAGCCGCTACTGTTGTGGCAACCGCAAGCCCGCCGGTCTCCGAGCCTCCCTCAGCAGTTGACCTGCCAGAAAGGAGTCTGTCAGTTGGTAGCATTGTTCAGGTGATTAACCGACAAAAAACACCCGATAATAGACTTTGGGTGCGTCTGCAGGTGTGTTCTGTTGCGGCAGAGGTTACACGCATTGAGGATGATTCCGTCAGTGCTCCCTCAACGCCGGCAACAGATACGCCCGAGCTAGAACCAAACGCTACGCTTCCTACTGCTGTACCGGGGGATCAAGGATGGTCATTGCAGACTTCTGTAACTAGCTTTGCCGATCGTCTGCTTGACACCTCACCTACTCAGCAGGGATTGTGTACGAACTGACTCGATGAATATTGGTGCTCTAGTCATTCCTATCTAGTTGTTCTTGCCTATCGTATTTTTTTGATGGACCCTATCCGCCTGCGCATTGCCATTGAGCGGTTGTCGAAGGCCGCTGAAGATCACTATGCAATTTGGGTAGTGGAAGCCCCTTAT